>CAYSDT010000201.1:0-5824 GCA_964429835.1 uncultured Ardenticatenaceae bacterium
ATGATTTCTGTGGTGGACGTTAATGGATATGCTTATCTGGTTCCTTTTGTTGAATCAGGAGATGAAGTTTTCCTGAAGACCATTATCCCCAGCCGCAAGGCGACGAAAAAATATCTGCGAGGATAATCATGGACAATTACGAATTAGATGAAGAAGAGCGGGAAATTCTGAAAGCATTTGACTCTGGAAGTATTCAACCGATCCCAAACGCAAAAGAAGAGATGGCAAAGCACAGAGAGTATGCTGCCGCCACTTTTCGAAAAGATAAAAGAATAAATATCCGCCTTGCAAGCCGTGACCTTTTCACGATACAAAAGCTCGCATTATTGGAAGGTATCCCCTACCAGACGCTTATTTCTAGCATTCTGCATAAATTTGCAGACGGCAGATATGCAGAAATACGCCCTATTGCATAATTAATTACATGACTTTACCCCAAATTACCTTATGATAATTATACATCACGAACTAAAAACGGCCGTTTACACCGCCATCACCACAGCCCAAAACGCAGGCGATTTACCCGCCTTCGACATCCCATCCATCATCATCGAACGCCCGCGCGATCCCTCTATGGGGGATTATTCCTGCCCGACGGCGTTGCGCTTGGCAAAGGTCGCCCGCATGGCTCCGATCAAAATTGCGGGAGCTATTGCGGCGCATATGCCTGCGTTTGATTATTTGGGAGAAACGGCCGTTGCTCCCCCAGGTTTTCTCAATTTCCGCCTTTCGACAGAATATGTTCAGGGGTTGACGGCAAAAATTTTGGATGAGGGAATGGAATACGGCCGTTTATCCATAGGCGACGGCAAAAAAGCGCAAATCGAGTGCGTCAGTGCCAATCCGACAGGCCCCATCACACTTGGGCGCACACGCGGCGGGGTGATGGGCGACACGCTTGCCCGCGCCATGCGAGCAGCCGGCTACGACACCGAGATGGAGTATTACTACAACGACGCTGGCCGCCAAATCACCATGCTCGGCGAATCGGTTCAAATCCGCTACCAGAAATTACTCGGCAAAGACGTTGAACTTACCGACGACCATTATCAAGGCGCGTACATCGCCGAAATCGCTCAAGAACTGGTTGACCAACACGCCGATGGCCTCGCCGATGCCCCATCCACCACCTTCGGCGATTACGCTAAAGACCAAATTTCGGCCGCGCAAAAAATCAGCTTGGCACGAGTCAACATCGTCTTCGACAACTATTTCAACGAGCGCAGCCTCTACGACAGCGGCAAAGTGTGGGAAGCACTCGAAATTATGAACCAAAACGGCTACGTCTACGAAAAAGATGGTGCCAAATGGTTCAAAACGACCGAATTCGGCGACGATAAGGATCGCGTTCTCGTCAAATCAACTGGCGAACCATCCTATCGTATGCCCGACATCGCGTACCATTGGGACAAATATGAACGCGGCTTCAATGTTGTCGTTGACCTTTTCGGCCCCGACCACCACGCCACCGCCCCGCAGGTTTTGATGGGTGTGCAGGCACTCGGCTACGATTCCAGCTTCGTCCACACCGTTTTGCACCAAATCGTCAGCCTCATACGCGATGGGCAGCAGGTCAAAATGAGTACCCGTCGCGGCACTTACGTCACCCTCGACGAACTGGTTGACGAAGTGGGTGCAGACCCCATCCGTTATTTCATGATTTCGCGTTCTGGCAACAGCCCTGTCGATTTCAATCTTGACCTTGCCGTCGAAAAATCGGACAAAAACCCCGTTTACTACATCCAAAACGCGCATGTGCGTTGCGCTGGCATCTTCCGTAAATGGGAAGCGGCTGGCCTGTCCGCCGACGCAGACGAGGGCGCAGACCTCAGCCTGCTTACCCATCCAAACGAACTCGCTTTCTTGCGTAAATCATTGGAATTAACCGAAGTTTTGGAAAAGATGGTGACGACGGCCGAGCCGCATCACATCGCCTTTTACGCTTACGATTTGGCAGCGATGTTCCATCCTGCTTACGAAACGTGCCGCGTGTTGCACAGCGAAGTTGACAACGAAACCCGTCGCGCCCGCCTGCACTTTTACCGCGCCGCCAAACAACTGTTCGCCCGCGTTCTCGACCTCATGGGCATGAGCGCACCAGACGTTATGTAATGACGTAGGTCAAGTTTGCAAACTTGACCTACATTGGAGAAATTATGGGAGTAAAAAATGATGCGTGGATCCGCAAGGCCGCGCAAGCGGGGATGATTGAGCCGTTTATTGATGGACAAGTACGCGATGGGGTCATTTCTTATGGCTTATCGTCGTATGGATATGATATTCGCGTCAGCAACCAGTTCAAGATTTTCACGAACGTCCATTCAGCAATTGTTGACCCCAAGCAGTTCAACCCCAAATCTTTCGTCGATTTCACGGGCGATGTGTGCATCATCCCCCCGAATTCGTTTGTATTGGCGCAAACAGTCGAGTATTTCCGCATTCCGCGTGATGTGATCACCGTTTGTTTGGGCAAAAGCACATACGCACGCTGTGGTCTCATCGTCAATGTCACCCCGTTTGAACCAGAATGGGAGGGGTATGTGACGCTGGAAATTTCCAACACCACGCCGCTGCCAGCGAAAGTGTACGCCAACGAAGGCATCGCCCAAGTGCTGTTTTTCCACGCGGACGAAGTTTGCGAAATTTCCTACGCCGACCGCAAAGGGAAATACCAAAACCAGCAGAAAATCGAATTGCCGCGTATTTAGCGGAGACTGAGCCTGTCGAAGTCGTAGCGGCCTTTGCACTCGACTGCCGCTCCAGCTTCGACAAGCTCAGCTTCCGCTAGTACGTTGTTTCATTTTGCCGTTGAAATTGTGGGAACGATGTGGTACACTTTTGGCATCATATATGATGTATTTTGTTGAAATTATACAATAAAAGGTGCTAATTATGAGTACAAATATCGTTCCTATCAGTGATTTACGCCGACAAGCAAGTCGCGTTGTCAATACCCTGCGCGAAGGCAGTGACGTTGTTTACATTACCCAACACGGCCGTCCAACGGCCGTTTTGGTTAATTATGAACAGTACGAAGCGATGGAAGCAGAGCTTGAAGCGTACAAAAATGAACATCGCCCCACTTACAGTATCGCTGAACCGAAAGGGGCATTTTCTGCATTGGCCGACATGGCGCAGGATTTAGGTGTAGATGATTTGGCCGAGCAACATGACCATTATTTGTACGGAGTGGACAAATCGTGATATCAGCTACTTTCATTGATACCAGCTATTTCCTCGCATTGGTCAACAGTCGTGACAAATACCATCAGATTGCAAGCAGGGTGGCAAAGGAGGTTTTGCCGCCATTTGTCACCAGCGATGCGGTGTTGTTCGAGTTGGGCAATGCGTTAGCCAAGCCGCCGCGCAGGGCGTTGGGCATTTTTGCCCTGCAACAGATTCGCAGTGATGTGGGCATTGAAATTGTGCATGTTGACCCCGATTTATTCGCGCAAACCATCACCTTTTACAAATCCCGCCCCGACAAAGCGTGGGGATTGACGGATTGTTCCTCGTTTGTGATTATGCAGCAGCGTAATCTTCAGGATGTGCTAACGGCCGATAAACATTTTGAGCAAGCTGGCTTTACGCGGTTGTTACACTCCCCCACTTTCTAACCCCCAAAAAATGGTACACCAATTACCCTCGTTCCACGCTTTGCGTGGAATGAATTTTAGGACGCTCTGCGTCCAATGGGACGCAGAGCGTCCATGCGGCATTCCCACGCAGAGCGTGGGAATGAGAGGATGAATAATGATTTATAATGACCCGATTTACGGCCGTTTTGAGATTAACGAGCCTGTGATTTTAGCATTGATGAAAACGGCCGCTTTACAACGGATTCGTGGTGTACTCCAACACGGCATTACGGGGCTGATCGGTATTACCGACCAAACCACGCGATTCGACCATTCGATGGGGGCGATGATTTTGGTGAAACGGGCGGGCGCGTCGGTGGAGGAACAGATCGCCGCCCTGCTGCATGATGTGAGCCATACGGCGTTTAGTCATGTGATCGATTATGTGTTCGACAGCCATGACAGCCAGAGTTATCACGACGAAAAGAAGGAAGAGTTTGTCGCCACGACGGATATTCCAGAGACGTTGGCGCAGTTTGGCACTGATTGGCGCGACGTGCTGAACGAGGAAGATTTTCCGCTGTTGGAGCAACCATCGCCCCGTTTGTGTGCGGACAGATTGGATTATTTTTTGCGTGATGCGGGTTCGTTGGGGCTGGCGACAATGGCCGATGTTGAAATGGTGTTGGCGGATTTGGTCGTGGTAAACGGCCGTTTTTCCACAAAATCCATCCCCATCGCCCAATGGCTTGGCTACACTTTTATGAAAGCGGACGACACAAGCTGGGCGAACTTTGATGAGGTCGGGTTGTACGAATTGACGGCGCGCGCCATCAAAACAGGCTTTCGCGTGGGCGCAATCGTGCAAGATGACATTTGGGGGACGGATGTGCCGTTGTGGGCAAAATTACACGCCCATCCTGACCCTGATTTACAAGCGCAATTGGCTCTCATCGTGCCAGAAACGCGCTTTGTGTGGGATGAGAAAAATCCGACGTTTTGGGTAAGCACGAAGTTGCGGGCGATTGATCCTGATGTGGTTGTGAATGGGGAATTACGGCCGTTATCGACTATCGATCCTGAATTTGCGGAGTATCGGCAAAATTATTTGACACGCAAAGCGGGAAAATGGCCGATGCGCGTCATCTCTAAGAAGAGCTAATTGAACGACAATGTTGCCCAAACGGGCAGATGATCACTAGCGGCCGTTTCTTCCGCTTTTCCTGCGTCCACAACCGAAAATCCACGCACATAAATATGGTCAGCCATCGCTGGGAAGCGGTGAACCGTCGCCCCCACGCCAACGGTCGCCCGTGACAATCCTTGCGCGGCGGCTAACTTGTCCACGCGCAATGTCGTCGCTTTGCGAACTGTATTGAAGTCGCCAGCCACAATCACATGCGCCTGCGCGGGATCGATGTCGTTGAAAATGGCGGCGGCTTGTTCGCGGCGGTGCTGACGAGTGGAAAGGTATGTTTCAGTGTGGGCGTTGTAGACCAGAATGCTGATTTCCCCCACATCAACCATCGCCCGCGCCGCGATCCGTCGCTGACGAATGGTGATGCTGTAATGCGGCAGTAACAGCTTGTATGGCTGACGGATCGTCCACGGGGAGAGGATGGCATTGCCAAAGTTTTTGCCGTGTTTGTGAATCGAAGCGGGGTAGTAAATGTAATTATAGTGTAACGCTTGCGCGATTTTATCGACACCATGCTCGTCCATCTCTTGTAACAAAAGGATGTCGTTGTTTTGCAGGGCAGGTATTGTGGTTAATTCTTCAATCGCTTTGTCTATAAGTTCACCAAAGTCGATGTTGTAGGTGATAATTTTAAGGGGTGCAGATGGAGACACGGGGCGTTGTCCCGCATATTGTGCCGTAAACAGGGGGACATCATCTTCATAATTATGGGGAATGGTGAATCGGTTTGCCATAAGAGCATTATATGATCAGGGGTTTTTATTTGCATTTTTATTGACAAGAATCATACTCTTTGATAACATTCTTTTATCAATTCAAGGGGGCGTGGTGTAGTGGTTAACACGCCGGCCTGTCAAGCCGGAGATCGCGGGTTCGATACCCGTCGCTCCCGTAATTGGAAAAGGCACAAACGATTTCGTTTGTGCCTTTTTTTGTTTCCAAACTGTGATACAACCTACGCGCTTACATCGAATAATCGTAACATCTCAATAGCTTGGGGTAAAGACCTGACAGGTTTCATCCAGACCTCTTGTTTTACACGAGTATC
>CAYSDT010000202.1:0-2272 GCA_964429835.1 uncultured Ardenticatenaceae bacterium
CCAGCGATTGGCTCATCGCCCGTTTTCGCGGCGAGCGGGTGCTGTTATTCAGCTATATCATGCTGGGGACTTCTTTTGTGGCATACGCCGTCGCATGGTCGCCATGGGCGTTGATAGTTGGCGCAATTATTAAAACTGAAAATTGGACACTGATTACGCTGATTAGCTATGCTCACTTTTTATCCGTGTTCATCTATGAAATTTGTGTGCAATTACAAGGAAACAGTGTGCATTTTTCTATCCATCAGCCAATGTTCTAAAGATTTTTCTGATTCACGGCTGGGAGTGCCGTTCAACAAGGCAATCACGGGAACTAGCTCGTCTAAATTTTCCCAAAAGATAATATCGCGCTCGTTTGAATCTTCAAACACAGTCCAATTTTCTTGCTCAGTTGTGGTTGCATAACTCAGACGGGGATACCATTCAAGCGGCACGAGTATAGTGCGCCCATCTTCAATCTCAACGGACAGTTTATCATCTGCAAAAGCCACATTTTCAACACGCGGCTGATCGTTAATCTCCAATCTCCCAATCTCTTTTTTACTCATCAATCAATATCTTAATCTGGTTAAAAAGCCACGCCCAGAATTTTTGCCAGAAGCCCGGCGTTTCCATCTGTTGAACACGCCGTTGTTGCTCGTGTTTCAACTCTCTGGTGCGGGCGGAAGATGATTTGTTATTAGCAGACGGCCGTTGTGACAAGTCCGTATATTTAATCTGCAACACATCGGCCGTTTCCCGCCCGTAGACGACATATTCCGTGTAATCGCAACCCAATACCGCGCACTTCCCCCCGCTCTGCTCAAAACACGCCTTATGATAAAGCGTGCCGCAACCGCCGCAAAGTACAGGGGTAAGCGCAGGCTCTTCCATATAGCGCAACACTGGCCCCGCACAAATCGGGCAATGTTGGCTCAGTTGATTCGCCTCTTCAATATCATCGAAAGTTATTTCGATGGGGGGGAGTTCTTCTTCTTCCATAGTTGGATTATTATAACGAGAGATGGCGATAGGGGGTAGAGAAGTCGTGCATGTAGGTCAATTTTGCAAAATTGACCACCTACCAACCGCGAGCCGCCCATGACGGCCAACCGAACTTGACAGGATCGACGCGCGTTTGCGCCTTATCCCAGCAGAAAAAGCCGCTTGTGCGGGCGCGGGGGTCTAGCACCAACGCGGTGTGCCAAATTTGGGTAAAAAAGTTTTGATGAATAAATTGATCCATCCCTGACAAGAAAATACCAAAGCCTGGATGGGTATGATACCAGCCGACCATAACGGCCGTTTCGTCAGGATACCGTTCATGTAACTGGTCGTTCAAATATCGCCAGCTTTCGGGCGTATAGGTCACGCTCGCGCCGTGCATGACGGTGTGTTTGGCGATGATGGTGTCGATGATGCGGACTAAATAACGGCCGTCTGGCTGTTTTTCAGGGCGCGGTCCAATAAGTACGCCCGCCACCTCTCGATCCATGCTGCTGAGCGCGTGCGCCTGCGCCGCTCGCAACGCCGACTCCTCGACTAAAATATCAACCGCCATCCACGTCGGATACCCATCAGGCAAGCGCGTGCCAGCGATGCGCGTGCGGGCTTGGCTGTCGGTGATGACAGGTTTTCTGGGATCGGCGACCAAATCGGGCGCGTTTTCAGGGTGGACGGGTTCAGATTCGGCAATGGTAATGGCGGGAAAAGTGATGTCAACGGGTTTCTCAGCCTCATCTTCAACAGATGGCTCGTCGGCCACAGTTTCATCGTCTGGTTCGGGGGCGATGGGTTCAGGCTCTTCGATGATATGTGCTTTAGAAACGGCCGTTATTTCTTCTTCAACACCCTCTTCTGTAGGGACGGTTTGCGAACCATCCCCACCCTCATCATCCATCATTTCAACAGGTAACAACACATGATGTTTATGCCAATTTCGCAAAACCAACGATGATTTACCACTTTTGCCCAACGCCTCAATTTCAATCTGCACCTGATCATTATCGTCAAGCGTCATCAAATTGATCGATTGGTAAATTTCCCAAACATCCGCCTCTAATTCATCAGCAAACCCTTGCAATTCAGCCATCGTGCAATCGCTTAATGGTTTAACACGGCCATCAACCTCCACCATATCGGGCGGAGTCAACGTAACATGCGCCGATGCCGTTTCTCGATCAGGCAAGGTTATTGTGATGAGGGCTTGGTACGTTTGCGGGGTTGGGGATTGAGGATCAGTCATAATTTTGGAGTCTATACTTGTATATTAGAGTTGTTCCGCAGATTACGC
>CAYSDT010000202.1:2372-5813 GCA_964429835.1 uncultured Ardenticatenaceae bacterium
GCGGATATTCTTTATTCTAAACCGACAGCGATGGAACAGGGGGATGGGTTAATCGCTAAATTATTACGATCAACGGCCGTTAATCTCAATTCATACACCCCGCGCCCATACGTTTCCGTCTTCCATGTTGCCAATTCGCCCAACCTCTCATCATACCGCTGGCTGTCGAGTGATTCCCACTTGCCTGGCGGATCAACTTGGCGCAGTTCAACCAGATATTTGATCGCATTGGGATAATCGGCCGTGCCGACGATGCTGATCGTGCTGCCTTGCGCCATCACATTGCCAGAAATTGGGGACAGGATGCGTAAACTGGGGTCAGGACAACTGGCCGCGTTCGTGGTCGCTAACGCTTCATCGGCTAAGGAAATAACGGCCGTTTCTAACGCATTCGCCCGCCTGTTCAGCGGCACAACCGCGAATACAAACAGCAAAATCGCCAACAGTACGCCCATCGCCCCCACCATCAAGCCCGTTTTAGGGGAGATGGTGTCCAACGCGGCGCGGAAATCAGGCATTTCAGGTGGTTCAAAGGTGTTCGTTCGCTGATCGTAATCGTCAGCGGTGTATTCATGATCCCAAACGGCCGTTTGCACCGCTTTCCACGGCACACGCGCCCCGTCTGCATAAAATCCGCCAATGGGAACGACTTCGCCCGCTTTCCAGCCGAAGAAGCTCGCCTCTTTGCTGAGGGGGTCAACCACAAGGCCGACATGCCACGGCAACGTAAACGCCGCCGATTGCACCACCACATCATCGCTGGAATAAAAAACGCCCAATCCCGGATGGGTATGGAACCAGCCAACGATGCTCAGATTGGGGAATTGCGCGGCACGATCTTTGTGAACTTGCGCCCACGCATCGGCCGTAAATGTGAAATGGATGGGGCCGTGATCATTGCTGTGCGCTGGCAATGCCGCGCTGATTTCAACGACAATACGCCGCCCGTGCCGATACGCTTTGCCGAGCAGCACGCCGCCCAGTTCAACCCGTGTGTCACTTTGGTTATGGGTTTGAATTTGAGAAACGGCCGTTTCTGTCAACACAACAACGACATCATCATCCGCTAAACGGCCGTGTGGCGTAAACTCAGCCAACGGCGGCAACGGGCGGTCGGGCAAACTCAGCACCTCACGCGAAAGGGGGGCGATGGGGGTCTCTTCGACGACATCCACCGCTTCCGTCGGCTGCTTATCAGAGGAAGTTGATGGATAGTCCGTCATCTTTCTCCGTGTTGCCCAATTTGATCATATCCGCAATAGACGCGCCTTTTAACGGCCGTTTATCGACTGGAAACAATCCTTTATTCCGCAATGCCCACGCCGCCGCCCGTGAATTCATCGGATCGCGTGGATCGTAATTTTTGTACTGCACCATCTCACCCATCGACAACAGCAAATCATCTAAAAACTTTGCCGGCCACCACGCGCCGATGCAAACTGCACCCGTCACATGGATATTGGGGTGAAAAATCGGTGTTTTCCACTTTAACTGCGGCTGTTTCAGCGGGTACTCCGCATGTAAATAGATCGCTACTTCATGCACATCGCTATATTCTGGTCGGTTGTTACTGCCAAGTCGTTCCACGCCGCGACAAGTGTACCGAATAAGGTACTTTTCTGGCGGCGACCCTTCCGTCGAAACGATATGGATCAGGTCACTGCGATCAACCAGTTTTTGGATGCGCTGGTAATCATTACGCAATCTATTTTCACGAATATCAAAAGACATCAGTCCTCAAAAAGTAACAAGCAAGCAAGTAACAAGTGGCAAGTAAATCACGCACTTGCCACTTGCTACTTGTTACTTGCAACTTGCTACCCCGCCGTAACTTCTGGGAATAAACTCAGAATATCATCCTCACCTACGCCAGCATCGCCCAACGACTCATCATCGCTCAACCGCTTGCCTGATGAACGGTGATCAAGCCGATAGCTGATTGGGTTTGCGCCTTGACTCGTGGGCAGCCCCATTTTGCTGACCAACGCGGGGATCAATCGCCGCATCGGTACGTCGTCCGGTAATTCGACGGGGGTTTTTTTGGAACCAGTAGGATCATAGATTATTACTTTTACGCTTGCCATTTGTTTATTGCCTCCAATAAGGGTTTCTTTTGCAAGTAAATTACAATTAGTATTACGCGAATGGGGGTGCAAAGTTGCACAAAGCCCCATCCACTTGGGAACGAAATTTTCTATCCGCAGATTACGCAGATTACCGCAGGTTTTTTAACAACTGTGTTACCAATCTGCGAAAATCGGCATAATCTGCGGATCATATTTTCCGATCCACTTATTCAAATGTTAAAAATGTTTCTTTGTCGCCTGTCAACTCAAAGTATACCTTTTCTTCGCCATTTCTGGCACGAATGATGGCTAACGGCGGAATGTCGATCTCAGCTAACGGCCGTTCTAAAAAGTCCTCATCACCCGTAATACGATGGGTCATTTTCATGTCCCGCTTGCGCCCGCACTCTGGGCAAGTCGCCTCCGCTTCGTACAGCCGCGCCATCCGCTTAAACACGGGGGTGATGGTGTTGCAGTCGGGGCAGTTCATGGAGACGACCAATTCGCCATCGAATTCCAGCACCGCCTCGTCACCCAGCCGTTCACGGGCGATGGTGAGCAAGTCGGATAATGTTGTGGAAACGGCCGTTTCTCCTTCCAATTCCACAATCGGCTCCAACCGCGAATGGCTCATGCAGAAATCCTTCACCGGATATTCCGTCGTGTACACATCGTTGGTCAGCCCGTTGATCATCATCGCCTTGCCCGGATGCACTTCCATGCCGTGAATCAATTTCAACGCTTCCTGCGTCTGAAAAGCGGCCACGATGGACGCGCTTGTCGGCGTGGTCGGCACTTTGCCTTGCAATATATCTTGCCGCGCCAACAGCGGGCAGGAATAACGCAAGCCGATGATTTGGTAATCGAGATCGGTCAGCGTACATTCATAACACGCCCCCCGTCCCGGCCAAAAAACGCGCACGATGCCCATCAATTCCTGAATAGCACCATCCACCCACGGCTTGTCAATCGCCCAACTAAAGCGGTTGATAGAAAGGCGGGCTTCGCGGTTGTCCAGACAGCCAACGATGGCATCTACATGCCGAAACGCGCCCAGCCCCATCTCAAAATTGATGTCGCCATGCCACGCTTTAACATTGACATCGGGATTCAATTCCTTCACCGCTTCGGCGGCAGCATCAACTTTACGACGGCCGTTATCCGAAGCTCTAAACAACACCGAGCGGCTCAGGTTGCTATCTTCAATCGTGTCAAAATCAGCAATCAGAATGTTGCCAATGCCCATCAGGGCTAAGTTCTTTAATACCTCATTTCCCAACGCGCCCGCACCCACAACCATCACGGTCGCATTGCGGACAACTTCCTGTTTCCACCAGCTAATATAGCCGAATGTGTGGTAACGGTCTTTGTCGGG
>CAYSDT010000203.1:0-3016 GCA_964429835.1 uncultured Ardenticatenaceae bacterium
CAAGAAACAATCCTGATTGTAGATGATAATTTAGATTTGATCGCGTCGTTGGAAATGTTATTGAGATCAAAGTACAACATCATTAAAGCGCGTGATGGTTATCAAGGGTTGCGGATGGCTCAATCAGAAAGGCCTGATTTGATTTTGTTAGATATGAATATGCCGCGCATGAGCGGCACAGAGGTGTTGGCTGCATTGAGTGAAGCATCGTGTGATATGCCTGTTATTTTTATAACGGCCGCTGGTTCAGAAGATTTGGCAGCGCGGGCGTTTCGACTTGGTGTGCATGACTACCTTATTAAGCCGCTTGATGGGGCTGTTCTTGAAGAATCTATCGACCGCGCCCTGTCTGAAACGCGATTGGCGCGTGAAAAAGCTGAATTAGAGATCGTTCTGGCTACGGCCGACACAGTGCGCCAAACGGTGGGAACGCTTGCCCATCATATCAACAATCAATTGATGGTTGTACTTGGTGGATTGACCATTTTGCAAGAGAACATGAAGCGGCCGGGTGGTTTGGCTGCATATGCGTCAGCACCGACGATTTTTAACGATAGTATTAACAGTGCAGAGCGTATTCAAGCTGTTTTGCGTGTAATGCGGGAAATAACGAACTTTGAATTGACTGCATACCATGGAGATGACAGCATTCTGGATATAAATGATGCAGTTCAGAGGGAGTTTGAGTTAATACAGAAAGGGCGATAGACGGATTGCAAATGGAGGAGAGGGGACGTTGTGCCATGAGGATATTTCAGTGAGTTCAGTCACGACAAAACAGCTATCAGCCGCCTTGTGGCGACTTTACCACCGCAGCCAACGGCCGTTTCCCTTCACAAACAGCGGCAATCTCCCCTACGACGATCCCGCCTTTTCCACCCGCATGTTGGTCGAACATTTGGACGAGTCACACGCCGCCGCTTCACGAACGGCCGTTGAGCGCGAGGCGCAAATTGGCTGGATGACCGCGAAGTTAGGGCTAACGGCCGTTTCCACACTGTTAGATGTAACCTGTGGGCCTGGCTTGTACGCCATTCCCTTCGCCAAACAGGGCGTGCAAGTGACGGGGATCGATTTCGCGCCAGCAGCCATCGCCCATGCGCGGGAATTAGCGGAGAAAGAGGGGGCAAGGGGGCTATCCTTCATCCAACAAGACATTCGCCAGATGGAATTGCCCGCCAACCATTTTGATGCCGCCATTCTGTTGTACGGACAGTTAGCGGTAATGACCAAAGATGAAGCGCAGGCGGTGTTGTCGGCTATCGTGAAGGCGTTGAAGCCAAACGGCCGTTTACTCCTCGAAATGCTCCATCCTGACCATGTTGACAAAAGTGACAGCAATTGGTGGTACACCGACGACACGGGATTATGGGGCGACGCGCCCTTCCTGCATCTGGGCGAACGCTTTTGGGATGCAGACGAGCGCGTTTCCATCGAGCGATACCACATTCTGCATCTGGACAGCGGCCAGATGGATGAAATTGAGCTATGCGACCAGTTGTATGAGCCTGATGAGATGCGAGAAATGATGAAAAAGGCAGGGATGGGAAAAACGGCCGTTTTTCCCGCATGGGGTGAGCTTTCTTTGTATGATGCAGGGGAATGGATCGTCTACATTGGGGAAAAGAAACAATCAACAATCAACTGAAAACATCCAACTGAAAACGACTTGTTGACGGATCGTTTTCAGTTTTTCGTTGATTGTTGTCAGTTGACTGTTTCTTTTTATCTTTTAACTTTCGGCTTCCGCACCCGCTTCTTACTTCGTTTCTCCTGCGCCCGATCTGGCAATTTGCCATTCCGCAACAACAGCACATACACCCCGCCCAGCGCAATCGCAATGGAAAGCAACATCGAATAGGTAATGAACGTATCGCCAACCGTCGTTTGGTCAGGACGGAAAAGTTCCACCCATGCGCGATTGCCGCCCCACCAGATCATAAATACGCCAAACAGCGAGCCGCTGTTCCATTTGTCTCGATAACGGCCGTTTAGCCACACCAACAGCACAAATCCAATGAATAACATCACACTTTCATACAAAAACGTCGGATGAAAGCGCGTGTCCAACGGGAATTCGCCCAAATCACGGTACATCAACAGCCGATTCTGTTCGTTGATGAGCAACCCCCACGACGACGAACCCGTCGGCGGCCCGTAAAGCTCCTGATTGATGAAATTAGCCCATCGCCCAATCGCTTGCGCCAGCAAAAGCGCAGGGCCAGCCACATCCGCATAATGCCAAAATTCCAACTTGCGTTTACGCACAAACCAAATGCCGACAAGTAACGCGCCGACAAAGCCACCCATGATATTGACCCCGCCCGCACGGATATTCACTACGTCCAACAACGATGCGTACCGATACCCATTGCCGCCGATGACATCGAACAGCACATACGTCAGCCGAGCGAAGAAATAGCCCGAAAACACGACCAAAATCAAGCCGTTGTACAGTTCATCGCTGCTCTGCCCGCGCTTTTCAATTTCGCGCCCAGCCCACATCGCCCCCGCCATGATGCCCAGCGTGATGATGATGCCGTACCAAAAAATATCAATGCCGCCAAAAAGCGGAATCGTGAATGCAACGGGGTCAATCTGTATCGCGTCAAACATAATTCTCCTCAATAGATAGAGTGTAGAGATAGAGTGGATATACCTTAATCAAGATGCCTTGCTAAAGATGAGTCCCTCTATCTCTATCTCCAAACTCTATCTTTATTCCACATATCCAAGTCCACGCAACTGTTGTAACAGGAGTTCATCATCGCCGCCAACGGCCGTTTTCTGTTGCACCGTCGCCTGTCTTCGTTTATTCGCCGCTGTCATCAGCGTCACACTTTCATCAAGGGCAAGGGCGATGGGGTCTTGGTCGTTCAACCTATTATGCAATTCCAATTCATCTTGGCGCAGATCGAATAACTCGTCAGCCGTTTCATCTACGCGAATCAATTTGTAGTTACTGCCCGCCTCCGCCTTGACGACGGCACGGCGCAATGATCGGCAACGAAACGGC
>CAYSDT010000203.1:3116-5796 GCA_964429835.1 uncultured Ardenticatenaceae bacterium
GGCACACGGGCGGGCGATGGCAATCGTGACGGCCATTGCATCAGCATCGGCACATGGATCAGCTCCTCGTAAGCGGTAAAGGCGTGGCCGAAATAGCCATGTTCGCCCAACCCATCCCCATGATCGGCAACGACGATGGTGAGGGTGTTTTCTTTGCGCGAACGGCCGTTAATCGCCGCAAAGACCTTCCCCAAATACGCATCCTGATACGCCACCTCTGCATCGTACATATCGCTCAACACCCGCCCTTCCAATTCGCCTAACGGCTTCTCCAGCGGAGCCGCCCAGCGAAACGCCTCCCGATTCCAATCGTGCATAATGCGCTGTGCTTCCTTGCTGTCGCGCATGTACGGCGCAATTTTATCCACATACTCACGCGGCGGCCAAAACGGCAGATGGGTTTCCATCAAATTCAAGAACAGAAAAAGCGGTTTATCTTGCTCCGTTTTATCCCGTTCTTCCAAAAAGTAAGCCACATCATGCGCTGATCGTTCGTTTTGCCCTTTGAAATTGGCAAGTTTAGACCAAATCGGGGTCATCCACGCATTCAACGACAGCCGAAACGCTAAATCAGATTGGGCAAAGACGTTCTGAATCGGATATGAAATGCGGCGCAAAAATTGGGTGTACTTTTCCGCCAAATGGTTCAGCGGATACGGCAGCGACGATGAGTTTTCAGGCGTGCTGGGGAATGCGCCGCCGTAATTGTAGAACGTGTCGAAGCCGCGCTTGAAGCCGTTATCCAAAATGCCCACCAGCGGATTATTGCAAAAGCCAACCGTCTCATACCCGCCATCGCGCAGCGTTTCTGCCAGATGGGGTAAATCGGGGCTGATGGCGTGCGCCGATTGGGTCACTTGGTGCGCCGTCGGGTACAACCCTGTGAAAAAGGAAGCGTGGCTGGGAATTGTCCATTGCGCGGGAGAGACCGCTTGTTCAAAAAGCACGCCGTCAGCGGCAAATTTATCAAGATTGGGGGAAACGGCCGTTTCATACCCATAACACCCCAGTCGGTCAGCCCGCTGGGTGTCAAGCACAATGAAAATAATGTCTGGTTGCATAGGGTGCAAGTAACAAGTAACAAGTGGCAAGTAGCAAGTGAGCAAGCAGGACTTGCTACTTGCTCACTTGCTACTTGTCACTTTCTTTATTTGTCCGCAAAGCGGTAGCCAATGCCGCGAATGGTTAAAATCCAGCGCGGCGTGGCGGGGTCGGCTTCGATTTTTTTGCGTAAATAATGGATGTACGTTTTCAAATTGCCAGATTTACCATATCTGTTTCCCCACGCTCGTGAAGTTAGGTCGCTGACAGTCAACACCGTCCCTGCGTTGGTTGCCAGTGCCGTTAATAGTTCAAATTCGCGTGGCGAAAGCGTACAATTTTGCTTATTGACAGCGACAGAATGGTTAGTGGTGTCGATGATTAGCTCGTCATCACCAAAAACAAGGCGGCCATCCTCATCTTCATTTTTAACGGCCGTTTGTCGGCGTAAATGGGCGTAAATGCGGGCTAAAAATTCAGCTTCGATGAATGGCTTGACCATGTAATCATCCGCCCCCATCTCCAACCCTTTGACGATGTTTTCAACATTGCCCAACGCGGTGAGAAAAATGATAGGAACGGCCGTTATTTTCCGAATCAACTTGCAAGCCGTCCAGCCCCCCATTTCAGGAATCATCACATCCAGCAGAATGAGGTCGGGCTTCTCAGTCATAACCGCCCGCACACCATCTTCGGCCGTGTACGTCAGCGCGGTCTCGTAACCCGCGCTTTGCAACGTCGCTTCAATCCCGTTAATGAGATCGATGTCATCATCTATCAATAGAATTTTCATTAAGGGAGTGGCGAGTGGGCAAGTGGCAAGTAGCGAGTGAAATACACGCATACTCGCTGCTCGCCACTCGCTCTACATCTCATACCACGTCATAAAATTATCCAACATATCGGCTTGAACGGCCGTTGGCAGGCTGATGAACGGAACCATCATCAAAACAAGTTTATTGTCATCTGAAAACTCCTCAATGAGCGCAACGGCGGTCGCTGCCCCAGCTTCTTCGCTTGCCTCCCCGCGTGAAAACAGGGTGATGATGCTATTTTCGCCCAAATCCATATCCTCTGCGGCAATAACGAACGCTTCAAGCGGAGGGTCAATCGAAAAGCTGTCCCCCTCAGCAAAGCCCGCGAGTAGCACCGTATCATCACCATCGATCACGATGTCGGCGATGGTGGCAAAGGCGGGTTCGGCGAAGGCGGTAATTAGTGTGGGCGCGGAGCCAGTGATGAGGAGGTCACCACTGTTTTCGACATACTCAAAGATGGTGGCGGTGTCGTCATCCAAAAAGCCCACGCTATTATAATAATCGCCTGAATCCCAGATGAGCAAGTCGTAATCGATCAGCATTGCTGCGGTCAATGCGCCATCATCGGTTGCGCTCCAGACAGTCACATCATAGACGGGGGAGAGCAGCGTGACAAAGGCGGCGGTGCTGGTGAACCCATCGCCTAATGGTTCGCCATCATCATCGGCAAAGATGAATATGCGGCTGTCGCCCGTGCTGCTTGTCTCCCCGTCTACGCTGCTGGTGGTAGAGAGCGTGTACGCCCCTGCCTCGTCATAAAAATCGCGCACGACGATGTTGTAGCCGTCTTCGATGGTAACGGCCGTTAATGTTTCCGCCTC
>CAYSDT010000204.1:0-3168 GCA_964429835.1 uncultured Ardenticatenaceae bacterium
ATAGGAGCTTACAATAATATGGAACGTTTATTTTTTACTCTCGGCGCATGGATGGCCGCAATGTCTGTCGCCGCTGGCGCTTATGGCGCACATGGTGCTAAAAGCTTTATGAGCGCAGAGCAGATCATTTGGGTTGAAAAAGCCGCTCGTTATCAGATGTATCATGCGCTGGGTTTATTTGCCGTCGCTTGGGGGCTTACCTATTGGGTAAGCCAGACTAAATTGCTGAAAGCTGGCGGTTGGTTCTTGTTCGCAGGAACGGTACTCTTTTCTGGCAGTCTTTACATCATGGCATTTAGCAATCTCGATTTAGGTTATGTAACGCCGTTGGGTGGTACAGCTTATGTGTTGGGCTGGATTGCGATGGCTGAAGCTGCACGACGCGGTGGAAAACCAGAGAAAATTGAAACTGGCGATTGATCAGCAACGCCACCGATTGAAATCGGTGGCTGACACATAAAAGCCCGCTGAAAGCGGGCTAGTTGGTTGGTTTATGACTGCCTTAACGCACTTTCAGCGCGTTTCTTGTGTCAGACATCGGTTTTTAACCGATGTTGCGTTGCGAGGGAGCATCTTGCCCCTCGCAACTCGCCATACTTGGCTTTGTTGCATCAACTGATTGAACAAGATACCGTTATTTGTATGATAGCATTTTTGAAAAAATTAAAACCAGCCGTCCCTAAAGTTTGGCTTTATGCGACGGCTGGTCTCATGTGGACGGCCGTTGGTGTTTTTCTTAATAGCCTCGCGTATGGATGGTTGCAGCCCGTAAAGTGGAGTTATGCGTTGCCATTGGCATTAGCAGGTGCGGCATTGGCCTTCACGATTTACTACTTTGGTTTCTCTAATTTAGCCGAGAAAAACATTCGACGTATTCACGCCATAACAAACGAAAAAATATGCTTTTTTGCCTTTCAACGATGGCACAGCTATCCGATGGTCGCTTTTTTTATTTCGTTGGGTATCTTTTTGCGTAAATATTCCCCTATTCCCAAGCCATATCTGGCAACAATGTACATTGGCATTGGCGGCAGTCTATTTCTAGCCAGTTTCCATTATTACAAGAAGATAGTTATGGATAGCAAGTAGCAAGTGGCCTACTTGCCACTTGTCACTTGCCACTTGTCACTTGCTACTTGCCACTTGCTACTTGCTACTTGATACTCTCTTGTATTTCCGCTTCCTTCGCCTTTGCCGTTGCCTTGCCCCGCTCCACATCAACCTGACGCAGTAAGAACATCCCCACACCAAAGAAGACGATGAGACTGAGAATGGCGGGACGGCTGCTGCCAAACACAGCTACCGATATGATGAACACAACCGGGCTGAGGAACGATGCGAATTTGGACATGATGCTGAAAAAGCCGAAGAATTCACCGCTCATGGATTTCGGGGTCATCGACGCATACAAACTGCGGCTCAATGCTTGACTACCACCCTGCACAACCGCGATCATCCACGCCAAGAACCAGAATTCAATTACAGAATTCAGGAAAAAGCCCCAGACGGCGATAATTGCATACGCGCTCAACGCCAGCATGATACTGTTTTTGGTGTCTAGCTTATTGGCAAAGCCAACGAAGAGTGATTTTGTCAACAGCGCAAAAACCACCCCAACGGCCGCTAAACCAAAGAGCATGGCAACGATGATGCCCAGATTACTGGCACGCAGTGGCGGCATCACCTCAACTTGACTGATCGCAATACTGCCGCCGTCACGATTCACCAGCCGCAATACATGCTCACCCTCGCTTTCAGCTTGGAAGGCAACGTCCATCTCATAGCGGTCGGAGGGGTGGTTACTGTCGATTTGTACAGGCTCGCCATCACTGTCCAGTAATGCCGCACCATCCATCTCGACTAGCCAAATGCCACCATTTGGGCCGATGCTGTAAATTGCTTCTACCGCTTGGCCGTTGAAAGTAAATTCTAATGCGGTATTGGAATCGCTTGTGCCGCTGTAGGTGCGCTCGAAATCGGCTTCGTCGCAAGAGAAGGCGTACCAGGCGCAACTTTCACCACGCAAATTTCCAGAAACGGCCGTTTCTTCCCAATTCCCTTCCAGCGTAAACGCATCTTCGGTAACGAGATGGACACCTTGCCCAACATATTTTCCCGTCGTTACAAAATCATCAGATGGTGTGCCTGTAATATCTTGTGGCAGGAACATCATGCTTAACACGCCCATCACAGGCAACGCCAAAATGCTGAACACCACAAATGCCAAATAGGCGGGTTGCCGCTTGTCACCTTGACTGGGCAAATTACCAAAAACAAGGCTGTACGGGATACCGATAAATTGCACCAACAAAATCGCCAGCACCAATTCAATCGTGCCAAAGCCCAATTCAGCCCCATAAATGACTGCGACGGTGATGATAATACCGATACCATCGTTGTAAATCAAAAAGGAGATCAGGAATTTGAACAAATCTTTGAATTGGCTGATCTGCTTGATCGTTTCTATGATTTTTTCGAAGCTGACCTTAATCAGTTTCTCGCCCTCTTTCAGCTTCTGGCTCACCCCTTCTGGTTCAGGCACATTGCGGAAAATCGGAATGGAAAACACCGCCCACCAAATCGCCACGCTAAGGAACGCCAATCGCGCCCCCCAGTTGCCATCCAGCATGAAAATCATGGCGATATTGATCGCCAGCAGCAGACCGCCGCCCAAATAACCGAAAGCATACCCTTGTGTTGAAACCCGATCTTGGTCTTTTTCTTTAGCCACATGCGGCAATAACGCATCATAAAATACGTTTGCCGATGCAAAACCAACCCGTCCGATCACAAATAATAGAGAGGCCAACATCCAGTCGCCCGTGTCCACAAACACCATCAACCCCGTGCCGATGACACCCAACATCACAAAGAAGGACAAGAATTTCTTCTTGCCGCGCATGATGTCAGAAACGGTACCTAAAATGGGTGAAATGAGGGCAACGATGAGCATGGAAACAAGATTTGTCATGCTCCAATACTGGGTTGCTGTGGCCGCACTGGAAAGATTTGAACCAGCAACCGCGCTGTAATACGCTGGCAAAACGGCCGCCATGATGGTGGTCGCAAAGGCTGAATTCGCCCAATCGTACATCGTCCACGCACGAATGCGTTTTTTGTATGCTGCTTCACTTAACTGGTCTAAGGGGGTCACGATTGCCATTGTGG
>CAYSDT010000204.1:3268-5767 GCA_964429835.1 uncultured Ardenticatenaceae bacterium
TTTTGCCCTTCCCAAATGGGGACGAGCGTCTGCTTGCCGGGCAAATAGGGCGAATCGGCTGGCACAACCCATGAATTGCTTTTGCCGCGCAAGTACAACTGTTGTACGCCGTTTTCGCGCACGGCGGGGGCGATGGCGGCCAATTGTAAAATACGGCCGATGTCCATATCCGTCTCAACTGTCTCATTAAATGCTTCCCATAATGCTGGAATTTGGGTGACGAGATTGAGTTCAACGCCTTGATTGAGTAGGGCGTATAGCAGACGTTGTTGCCGTTGTCCGCGATCATAATCGGTGGAGGTGCGGCGTGAACGGGCGTACCAAAGGGCAAGTTTGCCTTCCATATGGTAGATGCCAGGTTCAAGCGTGTGCCACTCCCAATTGTCGATGTCGTTGGGGTCTAAATCTGGTTCTTTGAGTTGCCAAATGTCGCGCACGGCGCAAGTGACGGCGAGGTCAACGCCGCCAATTGCATCGACAATATCGCTGAATCCTGCAAAATCAACGGCCGCGTAATAATGAATCGGAATACCAAAATTGTAAAGGATGGCTTGCTTGATGTTTTCAGGATCGGCAATCGTGTTGATGGGGCGCATGATGCTGTTTGGCTCGTACACGATGGTGTCGCGGGGGATGGAAAGCATGGATGCGGTTTCTAAATCGTGATTGATGGAGACGATGATGATCGTGTCCCCACGCGAGCCAAGATCGCCGCCGAGAAGCAGGACGTTGGTCACTTCATCGGGGGCTTCAAAGGTGGGAACGGGGGATGGAACGGCCGTTGGCAAGGTGATCTCATCTTCCAAAATAATGCCCACACCTGTGACAATCAAAGTCGGTGCTTCTTGTGGGCGACTGGTCGGTGTGGCTGATGGGATTGGTGTTTCTGTCGGTGTTTGTGACGGGGTGGGGGTATTGCTTGGTGTTGGAGTGGGGCCGGGCGTATCGGTGTGTGCTACGGTTGGCGTTTCTGTCGGGGCGGGTGTGTGTGTTTCGGTGCTGGCGATGGTTGCCGTTGGGCTGGGTTCTACTTGGGAAACGGAGCTTAATCCACGATCATCTTCAACGGGATCGGTGCTGGAACATGCAGAAACGATGGCGATAAACGCCACTGTCAGCCAAATGGCGAAGGTGCGGTGTGATGTTGTTTTCATTATAATTTTTCGCCAAAGACATGCTCGGTACGAGCAAAAATGAAGTAGCCGATGAAAAAGACGATAACGGCCGTTATAAATGTACGCATAAAATAAGCAGGATCCATCCCCACAGGCCCTGTACTTGACGTTGTTCCCCATAAAACCGTGCGGTATCCGTCAATAATGGAAGCCATCGGGTTTACCCAACGCATGAATTGCGCGGGGCTAAATGTGATGCCCATAACGCTGCCAATAGCGGAATATGTTTCAAATGGGTAAAAAATGGGTGTCATAAAAAACCAGGCGAGCATCACGACATCTAAAATCATCAATACATCACGATAAAATACCGTGATTGCACTTAGTGCCAAAATCAAACCCATCGAAAATAACATTTGGGTGATGACAAGCGGCACAACCCATAGCGCATGAATGGTTAATCCGATGCGATACGCATAGATGAAGAAAACCAAAATGAGCAGGGAGATGAGGAAATTAACGAAATTGGAAAGCATTACACTTGTGGGCAATAACTCACGAGGAAAATAAACCTTTTTAATCAATGATGAACTGCCAATGATGGACATCGTGCCACCCATAATGGTACTAGAAAAGAAATTCCACGGGAGCAGCCCCGTTAGTAAGAAAACGGGGTGCTGGCGTTGCGTGCCACCATTACTTAATACAGTAAAAACAAGGGTGAATACAAGCATTAACGCCAATGGGTTAAGCAAACTCCAGAGGATACCTAGTACCGAATTTTTATAACGTGATTTAAGGTCACGTTGCACTAAGCTGCTTAATAAGTAGCGATGTTTTCTTAGTTCACCAAGTTTGAAGCGAATATCAGCATATTTGTTATCGGCTTCATAAATTTGTACGGGCATCGCAGAACTGTCCCGTATGGTTTTGGTTTCTATAGACATAAATTGTTTGTCGGAATTGAGTATTGTTTTGTATGAGTCCACTGAAAAAAGTTCAACTTTTGCCCATCAAGGCATAAATCCTGTCGAGACAAAAAGTTGAACTTTTGGGTTTCAACACCTTTTTTCAGTAGAGTCTTTGTATAAATTACAACTTCTGTTTATAAACCATGCCCTAAAGCACAGTATATGCAAAAGCGGACAGGATTATAGCGCGGTTCTACCGATCCTACATATCGCATATCCTTTTTTTGATTGACACAACGTATGCAATGGCTATAATACGCCCTTGTAGCCCAAGTGGCGGAATGGCATACGCAGCAGGTTGAGGGCCTGTGTCCTTTTGGACGTGGAGGTTCGACTCCTCTCTTGGGCATCAAAGCCGAAACGATTATCGTTTCGGCTTTTTTATTACCTGTTTGAGAATGGTGATTTTGTCG
>CAYSDT010000205.1:0-5762 GCA_964429835.1 uncultured Ardenticatenaceae bacterium
CGATAATCCCGATTGGTGATGCTGCCGCTTTCGCGGATGTGGGTGAGGGCGCGGACTTGCCGCTCGTTCATGCTGCGTTCCCATTTGGGGGTAAACGGCCGTTCTTTTTTATTAGAAAGCGTCACCGTAAACGAGTACGGGGTCGCCTTAAACGTCGGCGGCGGATGCCCCGCCTGCGCCATCTCCTCGATCATCTGGTCAATGCCTAAACCAAGCTCTTCGATGTAGCCCCACTGGTACAACCCGTTGACCAAGCGCGGATTACGCGAGTAATGGTCTTCCACCAGATTATCCAACGTCATGTATCCGGGCAATCCACCGGGGCTAATAATCTCCATCCGGTCACTGTACATGCGAATTTCCACCCGCCGCCCCGCGATACGGTAATCACGATGGGCGATGGCGTTGACCAACGCCTCGCGCACGGCAAAACGGGGGTATTCGGTCAACTCTTCGCGTGCCAACTGGTTGACAGTTGCGCCCACGCGCATCTCCTCGTGAATGACGTTCCAACTGCGCTCAACGATGCGAGCCAGCGGCCCCGCAATCTCATCCCGACGGCCGTAACCGACACCGCCGTTCACATCCCGCGCATCTGTACCATTAAATTTGACAAATACCACGCCAGATTGGGGAAAAAATAGTTGTGGATTTTTACCGAACAGCAAAATACCGATCATCGTCGGCTGCCCATCACGGTCAGTCGCCCCGATTTGGAAGAGGAAGTCGGCCATGTCGTCGATTTTGGCACTGCCGCGTGCTTCACGGCGGTCAATATATTCACGAATGACATCTTGATTGAGGTCGTCGGGGCGTGCGCCGGGTACGAGTTCGGTTTCAAATTCGGCCGCATTTTTGCTATTGGCTAAGGTACGAATCTCAGCCCCAGTGAGAGGGTAATTTTGACTGCCGCGCCGTGCGAGAATACGGCCGTTTTCACAACTATGCAGTTCGTGGCTTCGCGCCACATAAATGGAGATCAACTCCCCATCTGCGCCATCAACTGTGCGCCACTCGGTGGGGATGGGTGGCTGGCACAGGCTGGCGGCTTCGCGTAATGCGCTGTCCGCTTCCTCTTCCCAGATGGTTTCGGTTAAACGGCCGTTTTCATCCACACCCAGCACAATCGTGCCGCCATCGCTGTTGGCAAAGGCGACCAGCGTCTCGGCTAACGCTTGCACATCGGCGGTCGGTAAGTAGCTGAGTTTTGCACCTGATTTTTGTGTTAGCATAAATCTTCTCAATAAATTCGGACAAGACCTGACAGGTTTCAATACTGTCTCTCGTTTTACACGGGTATCGTAGAGAAACCTGTCAGGTCTCTCGCCTGTATTCTAACCTGTAACGGCCGTTTTTGCCGTTTTTTATGATGAAAATGAGGAGATGTGGGGGAAACGGCCGTTTTTTGCGCTACCGCCTACATTTGTTAAAATTGTGAAAATATACACGAATAGGAAATTACTCTCATATCATGACAAAACCCGTCCCCACCATCGTTATTGGCAGATTGCCCATTTACCTTCGTGAATTGGTGCGTCTCTCTAAAGAAAAAGTCAGCCCCACAACATCCTCACAGGAGTTAGCACAGCGATTAGGCATTAGTTCTGCCCAAATCCGTAAAGATTTGTCTCATTTTGGCGAATTTGGAAAACAGGGGACAGGCTACCATATTGAATATCTCATCGAGCAATTGAAGAAAATTTTACATTTGACGGAAACATTAGATGTCATTGTGGTTGGGGCTGGTTATTTGGGTCATGCACTGGCTCATTATGGCGGCTTTCAGCGGCGCGGCTTCTGCATCGCCCATGTATTTGATAATGATCCTGAAAAAATTGGACAAACGATGGGTGAAGCGACCGTACAAGATATTGCAGAGCTAGAAACAGTCATTCAACAAAACCAGATCAAAATCGCAATTTTAGCCATCCCAACTACCGTTGCTCAAGACACAGTGAATCGACTGATCAAGGCGGGCATCACATCCATATTAACCTATACACCCATCCACCTAAAAGTACCCGAACATATCCATATCAGCTACAGCGATCCTGTTGTGCAATTACAACAAATGGCATATTACTTGCCAAAACAAGAGGTTGCATAAATCCATACCTCTACACTGCTGATCTAATGTTAAAATAGTCGTCTATTCTCGACAATTTTTGACGCTGATTTTGGCTTGTGTTATTATCTTGCCGCTCTAGCTACATGACTGGAGCTTTTTTTGTTACCTGTAGTAAGAAAATTATAGTCGAGTGATATAATTCGTCGCCAATTTTCTTGCTGAACAACACAAGGAGATTAAATATCCGAAAAAGACGTCGCCGCGTAGCTCCTAAAAAGAGCAGCGTAAATTACCGTACTAATAAGAGAATTCGTGTCCGCGAAGTTCGTTTGATCGATCATAACGGCGAAAATCATGGCGTTGTTTCCACTGCAAAAGCGATGGAAATAGCCGAAGAGGCTGGTTTAGATTTGGTTGAAGTTTCACCAAATGGAAAACCGCCCGTTTGTCGTATTATGGATTATGGCAAATTCAGCTACGAGAAGACGAAAAAAGAACGAGAAGCACGAAAGCATCAGAAACAAGTTGAAATTAAAACCTTAAAATTAACCCCCAGAACAGGCGATTTTCACCGTGATATTCAGGTGAAGAAAGCACGCAAATGGCTGGTGGAAGGTAAAAAGGTTAAATTCCAGGTTCGTTTCAAAGCACGCGAAATTACCTATCCAGAACTTGGTCAAATCGCCTTAGAATCCATCGCTGAAGAGTTAAGCGATGTTTCCGAAGTGGAACAAAAGCCAAAATTAGAAGGGTGGTCAATGACATTGATGCTCGTCCCCGTGGGTGACGTAGCCATCAAGAAACCACAATCTAAATAGGTTGTTGCGTGCATTTTAATTGTAAGAAACCCTGTCAAAAGGTTTTTTTAGTGTGAGAGAGGCACTGTTTTGTTTATCTGTACAGATAGACGGAGCAAAAACCATGAGGAAATAAATCATGCCTAAAAAGAGAAAGCAAAAGAAGTATAAGTTGAAGACGTATAAAGCGGCTGCTAAACGTTTTCGTGTAACTGGCAGCGGAAAGATTGTGCGTACCAAAGGTGGCAAAGGCCATCTTCGCCGTCGTACATCCAAACGCACCAAATCAAAATTGTCATCTATGATAGTTGTCGATTCTAAAGGGGATAAGCGTCGTATTAAGCGAATGCTCCCTTACATGAAACTGTATAAGGCAAATCCGCCGGCGTAATTCAATTAGATTTGAGAGTCTTGTCGTAAAAGATGGGGTTCTCCTTAAACCGCTGCCTGGCCTCGGTATTTTGGTTATGTGATCAAATGCTTGAGTGTCCAGAGCTTGTTAAATGCGAGGTAATAAACAATGAGAGTAAAAGGTGGCTTTACAACACGCCGTCGTCATAAGAAAATTTTAAAGATGACCAAGGGGCAGTGGGGAACGCGCAGTACGCTTTTCCGCCGCGCCAATGAGTCGATGATGAAATCACAGTGGTATGCGTACCGCGACCGTCGGCAACGCCGTCGTGATTTCAGACGCTTGTGGATCGCACGTATCAATGCGGGTACACGGCAACAGGGCTTGAGTTACAGTCGTTTCATTCATGGTTTGAAACTGGCAAACGTAAGCTTGGATCGTAAGGTGTTGGCTGATATGGCCGTTCGTGATGAGGTCGCATTTGCGGCAGTCGTGGACGTAGCTAAGAATGCCCTGAACGCTTAACGGTTTTTACTCCTCTCGAACACATGAAAACGCCCTGCTTATTCGTAAGTGGGGCGTTTTTTATATACCGTGGAATTGGACACGGATTACGTTGATTGCACTGATTTTTATCGGTGATCATCTGTGAAATTAGTGTACGATTCTTTGGAATGTTATTATGAGCGAACTAACGATTGTAGACGAACAGAAAAATAGCGGCAGGCTGGCAAATTCGTTGATGGAGCGGCTGGCACAGGTGATTGATGACACTGATGAGCAGGCGGCGGCGGCGCGGGTGGATGCGTTGCGTCAACAACGGCCGTTATCCCCCCCTTCCCAACTTGCTGATAAACTCATCACCGACAAATGTATGCAAACGGCCGTTATTGGTGCAGTCTCATCAGGCGCGTCCATCATTCCCGGATTGGGCAGTTTTGCCTCGTTGACTGTTGGCGTGGCCGCCGATATCAGTCTCACATTCAAGGCACAAGCCGAACTTGTGATTGAAATGGCGTATCTTTACAACCATCAACTCGCACCTGATGAGAAGCGGCGTATCGTGTTATTGGTCACAGGTGCAAGCGCGGGCGCAAACGCCATCGCCCGCCGCACAGGGCGACGGATCGCGCTCAAAACAGGCGAAAAGTTCGCCGAAAAAGGAATTGTGAAAGCGATTCCATTCGTTGGTATTGGCGCATCAGCGGCGACTAACGTGGCGATGACTTATGCGATTGGAGTACGCGCCAAAGCGTATTTCAGTCTGGGACCAGATGAAATGCTGGACACCAGAGCGTCCCTACGCGCCATCACTGGCGTAGATGGACGCAAATTGGTAGCTGGGTTGCGTAATACATCCAAAGATATGCCAGCGGCGATTGCGGCGGCGGGGCGTTCGGCAAAACAGTTGGCAGGTAAAGCGGGGCAGGGCGTTAAAGGGGTGGGAACGGCCGTAAATACGGCCGTTACTAATCGACGCAAATCCAATACCCCATCGCTCCCATCGCCCAAAAACTAAGAGAAGTTGCCGCCCCCATTTTCCCCCTTATCATACCCTCATGGAACAACACGACATACTCATTATTGGTGCGGGAATCGCTGGATTAACCGCCGCCACACAGTTACAAAAAACAGGACGACAAGTCACCGTTTTCGAGCGGTGGCCGCAACTTGGCGGGCGCATGTCCACCTACCCCATCGGCGATGAATTTGCCGACGATGGGGCGCAATTTTTCACCGTCCGCCATCCCCGCTTTCAAACCATCGTTGATGAGTGGCAAGCGGCGGGGCTGATAGAAGTGTGGGGGCATGGCTGGTCTGATGGCTCAAAATGCTCACATGGGGATGGGTATCCGCGTTATATTGTGCGCGGCGGAATGCGGGCGTTGCCCAACTATCTGGCACAATCGCTCGATGTGCGGACGGATATGGTTGTGGTCGCGGTTACGCCTATCGAAGGGGGATGGGCAGTAAAAACGGTTAATGAAACCCATCACGCCCGCGCCTTGATTATGACTGCCCCCGTGCCACAATCCATCGCCATTTTAGATGCGGGAAAAACCGTACTGCCCATTCCCGCTTGCGAAGCGTTACAACGTATTCGCTACGCGCCTAGCTTGACTGGGCTGTTCTGGGTGGATGGTGATGTTAAATTTCCAGAGCCAGGCGCAGTACAAAGACCCGAACAAGCTGTCGTCTGGATGGCGGATAATCAGCGCAAAGGCGTGTCTGGAACACGCCTGATCACTGTACAGGCCAGCCCTGGATTGAGCAGCCAACTGTTTGATGCGGATGATGAGAATGCGCTTTCGGGGCTGGCGGCTGCATTACGGCCGTTTTTGGCAGAAACGGCCGTTGGACAACTAGCAGTTGTTCGTGAATCACATCTCAAACGATGGCGTTACGCGCTGCCCACTGTCCTGCACCCTGACCGCTGTCTATCAACAGTGGCTGAAGCAACAGGTTCCCCCATCATCTTTGCTGGTGATGCGTTCAAAGAGCCGCGTGTGGAAGGGGCTGTGTTGTCGGGAGAAACGGCCGTTGG
>CAYSDT010000206.1:0-5753 GCA_964429835.1 uncultured Ardenticatenaceae bacterium
TTAAAGCCACCAGTTGCCACAATTTTGACCGCCTTGCAATACGTTTCTGCCATTTGCTGATGTGCAGATGACAATGCCCATTCCTGCCAAGCGGCGTTCAACGCCTGCCGTACATTAAAGACCAAACGGGGCGTAACCCCCAAATCAAGGGCAGGATCGCCGAGCGGCGGCACACCTTCATCGCGCATACTGCCGCTGGTGTCCAGCCGCACACCGTACAGACGATACCGTTGTGCTTCGGTTTTATCGCCTGCATCCATGAGTGCGGCGTAGCGGGCAAACATCTGCCGCAAAACGCGCAAGCTGTCCTGAATGGAGTCGTTGTTGAAATCGACAAGGGCGATGCGCGGCACATCGGCTGGCACATACGCCGCGAAAGCCATCATTGCTGCGGCCGTATCGCCCAAAAAGCAGGCAATCACGGCATGGGCGATGGTGCCGCCGCCAGCCCCGCCCCACCAATCCCCCTGCGCGTCGGTAGAAACGAAGGGATGGACGGTTCCTGCATGATCCATGTTAAAGCGGGCGACGGCGATTTCGTAAGCGTATCCATCAGCCGCTTGGGCTTCGTGCAAATCGAAGCGAGCAGGGAAAAACAGGACGGGCTTGCCTTTGGCGGCGCGTAGCACGTTGTACACATTGGTGGCAATGCGACTGCCGCGACTGAGAATGCCGAGCATCGGTGTCTCCAACATGGCAAAATCACGATAACGGCCGTTTACCTTGATCACTGGCTGAATTTGCAATGGATCACCATCGTATTGGGTGATACTGCCATCGGAAACGGCCGTTACTTCCAAACCTTCCCACGTCTCCACCCACTCCCCAGATTCATCAGTATAACCCGTGCAATGGCGCAACATTGACAACGCCTTGTCCACGCCGACAATCGTCGTTTTGCCGCGCCGACGGGTGAAAAACTGCACTTCAACTTCCAAATCACCCACATTTAATCCCGCTGGATCGCGTCCAATGTTACGCGCATATTTGCCTTGATAGCCACCATTGTCACGCACACCTTCCAGCATCAACAAAATGTTGACGAAATATTTGTCGGAATACCAGCCTTGCCGCATCCGCTCACTGTCCAACTTAAATGTATCGTTTGTTAAGCGTTTACCATCAAACAAGCTCATAATTTCTCCTTTGGTTAGCAATGTTCAACCACCAAACTCGCTACACGAATTTTCAGACTAAATCATCGCCTATTCTTAAAACTTTATGTCATCCTAATTATAACATTATGTTCATTAGATTTGATCTTATGCAAAGTAATTGCTATACTATCGACATAATATCACGCACAGGGGATGTGCATCAACATATTTTATCAGCAAAAGAGTAGGATTGGGTGTTTTACTCTTTTTTCCGTATTGACTACGCGAATTTTGCTGATCGCATACAGAACAGGAGCAATCGATCTATGGACGATCAACTGCAACTCTTTCTTGCCCAATTAGAGGCCGAGAAGAGTTATTCAAACAACACCATCGCCGCGTATCGCAACGATTTAACGCAATTTATCACTTTCTTAAACGGCCGTTTTCCATCGGGAATCCCTTACGCCGACATTGCAAAAGCGGATATTGACGCATACGTCGAATCATTGCTTGCTAAATCATACGCCTCATCATCAGTGGCACGCAAAGTTGCGGCCGTCAAATCATTCTTCAATTATCTCACCACCACAGGCGTTGTCAGCGAGAACCCCACCATCAACATCACATCACCAAAGGTCAAAAAACGGCCGCCACAAGCGTTGTCAGAACAAGACATCGAGATGTTGTTGAACGCTACCACCAAGAAACGCACACCAAAAAATCTACGCGACACAGCCCTGCTGCAAATGTTATATGCGACAGGAATGCGGGTGACGGAAGCGGTTTCTCTGAAAGTGAGCGACCTCAATTTAGACGAGCAAACACTCATTTGCACTGGAAAAGAAGGTGGTCAGCGCGAATTACCATACAATAAAGTGACCGCCGATGCTCTTGAGGTTTATCTGGCTGACGGCCGTCCCGCCCTGCTCAAACAGCAGCGAGAAGATGCACTTTTCCTCAACCATCGCGGGCAACAGCTTACGCGACAAGGGTTGTGGTTGATCATCAAAGCGTATGCAAAAGATGCTGGCTTGACGACATCGGTAACACCCCACACTTTACGTCATAGTTTTGCCGCCCACAAATTGGCGACTGGCACCGATTTGCACGACGTACAGCAATTGCTCGGTCATGCCAACATTTCCACGACACAAATTTATACCCAACCAAAAACCTGACGGGTTTCCCCCGAAATTTTTAATACTACTAGCAGGCTGTCGGAGAAGTCGGATTTTATCTTTTCGTACACTGATTTCACTGATAAACACTGATTTTAGGTACTTTTGGATGCTTTTATCAGTGAAATCAGTGTAACCAGCGTCCAATTTTTCTTTTTCCAACAGCCTGCTAGCCAACAATAAAGAAGAACGCGCGGTCGTATCCGCGTAGCAAACTTATGAATTTTCTAACGACAGAACAGGTCACAACGGCCGTTAATGCCATTCAAAAGCAAACTGACAAAAAACCGACCATCGGTCTCGTACTCGGATCAGGTCTCAGTGGATTAGCTGATGCCATCGAAAATGCAGACATTATTCCCTATGAAAAGATTGACGGTTGGCCTGCGTCCACCGTCGTTGGACATAGCGGGCAATTGGTGATTGGCGAATTGGAAGGCAAGACGGTGCTGGTGCAGCAAGGCCGCGCCCACTATTACGAAGGCCACTCACTGAGCCAAATTATTTTGGCCGTGCGGGTGATGCACGCTATGGGCATCGAAACGATCATCGTGACCAATGCCGCTGGCGGCATCAATCGCAGCTTTACGCCCGGCGATCTCATGCTCATCAGCGACCACATCAACTTCCCCGGATTGGCTGGCGAGAATCCATTACGCGGCCCGAATGATGACTCCATCGGCCCCCGTTTCTTGGATTTGACGGAATCGTATGATGCAGGATTGCGGAAATTGGCACATAAAACGGCCGTTTCCAACAACTTCACCCTGCAAGAAGGCACATACGCCTTCGTTGGCGGCCCCAGCTTTGAAACACCCGCCGAGCTGCGCTTCCTCAACGCCGTCGGCGCGGACGCGGTCGGCATGTCCACCGTGCCAACCGTCATCGTTGCCCGCCACGCGGGAATGCGCGTACTGGGCATTTCGTCCATCACCAACAAGGCGATTCTTGAGCCAATGGAAGGGGATGAGGTATCACACGAGGAGGTATTAGAGACGGGCAAAATCATTGTGCCGCGCTTAACGACACTGATTCGCGGGGTGTTGGCGGGGATGTAAATATAGATAGAGTCCAGAGATAGAGAAATCTCTGAATAGACACAACCATTTGCAATAAAAAGCTCTTGATTTGATTAAATCAAGAGCTTTTTTGTTATGTAGGTCAAGTTTGCAAACTTGACCTACGATACACCGCTTCAAACAACGGAATCACCTGTCGCCAATCGTACTGCTGGGCAAAAATCAGCGCGTTGTCCGCCAACTCCTTACGGGCGATGGGGTCATCTAACAGGGACAAAACGGCCGTTTCCATCCCCTCCGCCCCCTCTGCCAACAGTAACTCCCGCCCACTTTGCACGGGGAATCCCTCCGCGCCCATCGGCGTGCTGACGATGGGTTTGCCGCTCGCCATCGCCTCAATCAGCTTGAGGCGTGTGCCGCTGCCGATGCGGAACGGCATCACATACACCGTCGCCCCCGCCAAATACGGCTGCACCCGATCCACCCATCCCGTCAGCGTGACCCCATCCAGCCCGCGCAGCCGATCAAGGCGCGGATGTGGCTTTTGGCCGACGATTGCCCATGTGGCTAACGGCCGTTTTTCCCGAATACGCGGCCATACCTTGTCCGCAAACCACAACACCGCGTCCACATTGGGGCGATAATCCATCTTGCCGCTGAACAGCAGATCGAAGGCGATGGGATCAGGTTCATCGAGGGCGTACTCGCCTACGTCGATGCAGTTGGGGATGACGGTGATGGCAGCGTTTGGGCTGTTGCGTTGTAATTCAATCCGATCTGTGTCGGAAACGGCCGTTATGCCATCAGCCATCTCACACGCCCATCGCTCAAAACGGAGCAATCGCCCCATTTGAGCGCGGGAATAAGCGGCGGCAGGCCAACGACGCGAATTGCCTTTGTCGGTCTCAAAATTGCGCCGTTGCAGCGCGGTTTCGGCGTTGTGATTGTCGAAAATAAGGCGGCTGTCAGGGCTGGCGGCGCGAATACTGTCCATGTATCGTGCCAGTTCGATGCCTTCAATTTGCACGATGTCGAAGCGCGTTTCGTCCAACAGGCGGCGCAAGGCCACGTCAAAAGCGGGGCTGTGCAGGCGGTGTGCCATATCAGGCAGGCGACTGGTAAATAGGTGGCGTAAACGGCCGCTTTTCGTGTGCGGCGGCGCGGCGATGGTTTTGATTTTCCCGCAAAGGTCATGCAGGGGGGCGATGGCTTCACGGTCGTCGCTTTGGTTTTCTTCAAGGAAGGAGAGCAGGGTTACGTCGTGATGGATCGCTAATCCGCGCAAAATGTTAAGGTTGCGAAGGCTCGTCCCTTGATGGGCGGGGTATGGGAGTTGAGGGGTGAGGAGGAGGATGTTCATAAAAGCAATTGTCAATTGTTAATGGGCAATTGTCAATTGTCAATTTCTTGGAATCAATGACCAACCGCCGCCTGAATTTATCGAAAGCAGAAGCAATAACCACGACACGCCGTTGACAATTGATCATTGACAATTAACAATTGACAATTAACCTCGATAGAGGTTGAGGGTGGCGCGGGCGGTTTTTTGCCAGTTGAAGGTTTGGGCTTGCAAACGGCCGTTTTTCACCATCACCTGCCGCAATTCCGAATCCGTCAACACTTTTTCGATTGTTTGCGCCCACAAATCGGGGTCATCAGGATCAATCATCACCCCATTTTTGCCCACGATTTCGGGCAGCGAGCCTCGATTACTGACGATTACAGGGCAACCGCAGTGCATCGCTTCGAGGGCGGGCAGGCCGAATCCTTCGTAATGCGACGGCGTGACCAGCACGCCAGCGGCGTGGTACAGATGCGCCAGCGCGTCATCAAAAATGCCGCTGAGATGGCGGACGTGCGGGCGTAAATCCAATTCGTCGATGGTGGCGAATATCTCATCATAAATCCATCCTTTGCCACCAACAAGGACAAGAGGGACAGAAACGGCCGTTTCCACCAACAGTTTCTTGTACGCCCGCAACAACATCGGCAAATTTTTGCGCGGTTCAAGTGTGCCGACGAACAGGATGAAACCTTCGGGCAAATTGTGCGCGGCCAACGTCGCGCCAATTTCCATCGCCCCATAGGTGCGCTGGTAAAGTGGGTTGGCGGCCAGATAGATGGTGCTAACTTTCTCCGCTGGTACGCGCAGATGGGTGATGATGTCTTGGCGCGTCGCTTCGCTGTCGGCCGAGATGTGGTCGGCGCGGTCAACTGCCCATTGGATTTGATCGGCGTAATGGCGCGTGCTTTCGGCGGTCAAAAATTGGGGGAAATGGATGAAATTGAGGTCGTGGACGGTGATAATCTGCCGTCGTCCGCCGCGCTGGGGGGGGATGAAATCGGGGCTGTGGAATACGTCAAGGCGATGGGGCAGCAGTTCGGCAGATAGTGCCACGCGCTCTAGTTTGTGGTGGCAGGGGGTGTACAGGTTGCGGCGGTGGAAGTTGGGAGCA
>CAYSDT010000207.1:0-5718 GCA_964429835.1 uncultured Ardenticatenaceae bacterium
TAGAGTGTAGAGTGTAGAGATAGAGGATCATTTGGACAGCGTTGCGCGCTATTCACAAACGCCTCTATCTCTATCTCCACCCTCTAGTTTCTTCTGGCTTCTCGTTCGTAAAGTGCTAAACTTGAGCCATCAATCCTATTAACGAGTGGCACAGGCAAAAAGCCTGTCGAGGAGATAAACTATTATGAGCAGCATAGTTGGACTTGTTACTTTTCCTACGATGGATGGCGCGGATGCGTTCCTGAAATCCATTAAGAAGATGCAAAAAGATCATCTGGTGAAGATGCATAATCATGTCGTCATCGTTAAAGATGAAGAGGGTCACATCAGTGTCAACGATTCCTCATTGTTGACAAAAAATGAGCGTGGCGCGGTCAAAGGCGGCGCGTTGGGATTTGTTTTGGGCGCATTGGTCGGCGGCCCTATTGGCGCGGCGGCGTTGGGAACGGCCGTTGGTTATTATTCCACCAAAAAACTAAAAACTGGCTCTGATCATGATAGAATCAAGGGCATTGCCGATGATATTGGAAATGGTACATCTGCCTTATTCGTACACGTCGATTCGTACAAAGAGGGGCTGCTAAAAACGGCCGTTCGTAATGCAGGTGGTGAAATTGTTGAAGCGACATTCACCGATGACGATGAAGCGCAAATCGGGGGAAGTTCAACCGAATTCACAGCACGCTACGATGGCCTGCACTACACGGCCTAATCAGACCCGGCAAGTTTCCTTAATACCTCTCGTTTCATCAGAGTAGTATAAAAAATCTGTCAGGTCTTTCCCAAATAGATCAAAAACAAAGACAAAACCAGTCAAGGAGATAAATTATTATGAGCAGTGTAATCGGACTTGTTACCTTTCCAACCACAGATGGCGCGGGCGCGTTCCTGAAATCGATCAAAAAGATGAAAAAAGCGGAGTTGGTTGAACTATATGATCATGTTGTCATCGTCAAAGATGCAGATGGTCAAATCAATGTACACGAATCCTCACCCCTCACTAAAAAGCGCGGCGCAGTTACAGGCGGTGCGTTAGGTCTCTTTATCGGGGCAGTAATTGGCGGCCCCATCGGGGCGGCGGCGTTGGGAACGGCCGTTGGTTATTTTGGCAGTAAAAAGCTGGATGTCGGCGTGGGGAAAGACAAAATCAAGAGTATTGCCGACAACATTGAAAATGACAGTTCGGCCCTGTTCCTGCATGTTACATCGAGCAAAGAGGGGTTGTTGAAAACGGCCGTTCGTCAGGCTGGCGGTAAAATTGCGGAAGTTTCTTTCACCGATGATGAAGAGATAGAAATCAGTGCGACAATGGCTGATTTTGCTTCTCGTTATGATGAAGCGCACAGCACATAAAAAAACCGCAGATTACGCAGATTAAAAGTAAAAATCTGCGTTAATCTGCGGAGTATTCCTACGGTTGTAATTTCAGTTCCTCAACGGCCGCTTCTTTAACGGCCGTTTCCGTCCACCAGAACGGAATATAATCCCCATTCACCCATGACATAATCTGATCATCATAATGGGGGTCGCCCGGATGGCCGCTCTGCCCCGTCGGGAGGATGCCGATGCTGGCATCATAATCCGCCATATCAATGATCATCCGCATGGATGGATGCCAGTTCACTTCCGCGAAGTTATCCGCCGACCAGCCGTTGGCATTCACAATGCCCGGCCCGCCATCAACAGGATAGGGGCCGCGATTGACCAATTTTTCAATCACATTGATCCCGCTTTCGCCCAATGGCGTGCTTTTGAACGTAACGTGATGGAACAACGCCCAATACGATTCATCAGGCTCTTCCTCGCTCACATCGCTTAGTTCGATGACCGCCGCTTCCACCACTTGCAGCAGAATATCATCCCGTGTTTCGACTTCGGGGGTGTCCAAATTATCCCACCAATGGGATGTTGGATCGTTGGCGATGTCGTGCAGGAAGATGGCATTGCTCACTATATCCACCCGCTCCGCACCAATATCATCATCCAAAATGGCGTGCGGCAATGCACGATAAAACAGTTCAAACAGCGTCGTTTCGTAACTGTCGCGCCGCTCTTGCCCTGACCAATCAGCCAAATCATCAATGAGAAGCTGCACATTCAGAAATTCACTTTCCAATGGGGCAATCAACGGCAGATAGGTGTCGGCGGGCATGGACATGCTGTCGAATTGCATCAATTCAATCTCAGCCATCGTCACCACATCGTCGGATAACGCCTCGTCAATCATTTGCTCGATGCGGAAGCCGCGATCTCCATTCGCCCAATCGCGCTTGATATAGTAGGGATAATCTTCGTCCACAATCGCATGATTGGCGGTCACGATGTACCCTTGTTCGGGATTAAACAGCGCGGGCAACTCTTCAAAATCAACCCATCCATCCCATTCGTACTCACCATTCCAACCGGGCGCGGGGACAATGCCGATGCCATCTTTCCGAATCGGTACAAGGCCGGGCATTTGGTAAGCGATGTTGCCTTCTTGGTCTGCGTAGACGAAATTTTGGGAGGGAATGTCCCAATAACGGAGCGCGTCGCGGAATTCTTCGTAGTTTTGGGCGTTATCAAGCATCACAATCGCTTGCATAATGCGTGATGGCTCTTGTGCCGCCCAACGCATCGCCAACACATCTTCTTGATCATCCTGCACATCGCTGATGACGGGGCCGTGCCGCGTGATACGCACGGGCAAATGGATGTCTTCGCCGCCATTGACTTTAATCACTTCGTCGATGATTTCCATGTCCTGCCATTCGCCCATCCATTCATATTGGTCGGGATTATCGGGGTTTATTTTTTCGACAAACAGGTCAAGCACATCGGGGCCAGAGTTGGTGACACCCCATGCGATTTGCTCATTATGACCAATCACAACGCCGGGTGTGCCTGCAAAAGAGAAGCCGATCACATCCAAGTCGGGGGTATGCAGGGCGATTTCGTACCAAATGGCGGGCATTTGCACGGCCAGATGGGGATCGTTTGCCAAAATGGGTTGGCCGCTGGCGGTATGCTCGCCAGCGATGACCCAGTTATTGCTGCCCACAAATTCACTGTAGCCTAAGATTTCAGGGATGCTGCCGATGATGTCGGTGTTAAGATTTTGCCAATCAACGGCCGTTTCACCACTAATCCCCATCCCCCCCGCAGAAAGCGCGTTGCTTTGTTCGTCAGTTGGGGCAATGACGGGGCGCGTGTCGTAAGGGTAGCCTGGCCGTAATTCAAAAACAACATCTTCACCCAGATCGGCGATCATGTCCGCGTAAGCCAGTTCGCGGTCAACGTCATTCGCCAGCACGAAAGCCATCACCACCCCCCACGAGATGGTGTCCAGCGGTTCCCACGGTTCAACTTCCCACCCTTCGTTGACCAAGCCCAAAATGGTGTGGTTGATGGAAAGTTCAGCGGGGGATTTATCGCCGATGTACGCATTTACGCCAGCGGAGTAGGCGAGCATCACGTCGTAAAATTCAGGTTCTTCGGCCATCATGTACGCCGTGCTGTCTTCAGCCATGCGATTCCAGCCTGCGGTGCGAATAAATTCGTCGAAGGGGATGCCAGCGTCGCCAATAATTTCAGCGATGCGCCCTTGCCCTTGATGCCGCCACCATTCCATCTGCCAAAAACGGTCTTGGGCGGTGACGTATCCTTGTGCGAAGTAAGCGTCCATGTCGTTGCTGGCATAAATGTGGGGGATGCCCATCTCATCGTAGTAGATGGTCACTTCGTCGGTTAATCCTTGCACGGTGACAGTGTCGTCTTGGTCAGGTTGGGGGCGATTAACGGCCGTTTGTACCCCAAAAAACACAATGCCGCCCAGCACGATCAAAATGCTAAATAGTATCAACAATCCTTTTGTTAGCTTCTCCATATCTTCTTGTCCTTTTCATTTTATTGTGTGTATCAAATTTGAATCCCTGTTTGTACCTGATTTTGGGGAAAGAAACAATCAACAGTCAACAGCCAACTGAAAACTGAAAACGGGGGTGTTTACTGCGAAAAACGGCCGTTTGCACCCCATCCCCCGCCTCCAGTACAATCCCGTATGTTTTTACCAAAAACCCTTACACTGAAAACACGGCCGTTTTTCCACACCCTTCTCGACGCACTCAGCTTACAAGATGGGGACGAGACGGCCATTATCTACGTCGAATCTGGCAAACCGAGCCAAACCATCAGCCGCAGTGCCTTTCGCGCAGAAGTGATGGCAAACGCCCGCGCTTTACGCGCACTTGGCATTCAGCCGCGCGATTTGGTCATCATCGCCCACACGCAGAATTTGGAAAGCATCACCCTCTTTTGGGGGGCGATGGCTGTCGGCGCGATTCCATCCATGTTCCCCACGCTGACCGAAAAGCTGGACAAGGGTGTGTACATGCAAAATATGACCGAACTGGTCGCCTTTTCTGACGTGAAAGCGATCTTGACGACGGATGAATTTGCGCCGATATTGAAAACGGCCGTTTCCTGTCCCGTCTACGGCAGCAGCCAAATCACTCACGACGGCGATGAAGATGATGACTGGATGATCACGCCCGCGCCCGACGACATCGCCCTTTTACAACATTCATCTGGCACAACGGGGTTGCAAAAAGGGGTTGCACTGACACAAACGGCCGTTCTCAATCAACTCGCCAGCTACAGCGACGCGCTTGCCCTCACCGCCGACGATGTAATCGTCAGTTGGCTGCCGCTCTATCACGATATGGGCTTAATCGCGGGCTTTTTACTGCCGCTGATGCAAGGCATCCCGCTGGTTCTCATGTCCCCATTCGACTGGGTGCGCCATCCCGCCCTGCTCTTTCAAGCGATTGACGCGCATAGCGGCACACTCTGCTGGCTGCCCAATTTCGCCTACAACCATTGCGCCCGCCGCATCCGCCCGCAAGATGTGGACGGCGTGTCGCTGGCTTCCATGCGGCTGTTCATCAACTGCTCCGAACCCGTCCGCGCCGACAGCCACGCCCAATTCCTGAACAAATTCAACCATATGGGATTGACTACGCGCAATTTGTCCGTCAGTTATGCGATGGCTGAAAATACATTCGCGGTCACACAGACCCCCGTCAACCACCCCGCCCGACTGGATGTGATTGATGGGATGGAGTTGAGTAAAAACGGCCGTGCTGTCCCCACAGAACCAGATACACCACACGCCATCACCCACGTCTCCTGTGGGCGGGCGATTGGGGGAACGACGGTCACAGTCCTGGACGAAACCCATCACCCCCTACCCGACCGCCATGTTGGTGAAATCGCCATCAAAGGCGATTGCATGTTGGCGGCGTACCATAATCGGCCTGATTTACGGCCGTTTACCGCCGACAATTTCTACCTGACAGGTGATCGCGGCTATTTGGCCGATGGTGAACTGTACATCGTTGGCCGCGCCAAAGATTTGATCATCAATGCAGGTAAAAATGTGTATCCGCAAGACATTGAGGCGATTGTGAACGAGGTGGATGGGGTTAAAAACGGCCGTGCGGTTGTTTTCGGCGTGCAGGATGCACGCGAAGGGACAGAACTCATCGCCGTCGTTGCCGAAGTGTTGACGGGCGATGTGGCTACACGCAAAAAAATCAACAAAGCGATTCGACAAGCGGTCGCCAAACACAGCACCGTCACCGCCAGCTATGTGCAGTTGGTCGGTGAAAAATGGATTTTGAAAACATCAAGTGGAAAATTAGCCCGCGCTGCCAATCGGGATAAATGGTTGGCGGAGCG
>CAYSDT010000208.1:0-5703 GCA_964429835.1 uncultured Ardenticatenaceae bacterium
AATTAAATAGAATCTGACAGATAAGGTAATATCTGTCAGGTCTTTACCCCAAGTTATTGAGATGTTACAGTTTTTATTGTATTGTATTGTGTATAATTTTTTGTTGTTTGGTAATTATCCTTATTCGGCAGGGGAAATGGATAGTTAAGTGGGGAAGAAGTGCGTGCGAGAAGTATTGTTTTACTCATACCATATCTCATCATATTAGCGATTGCCGTTGGATGTGATGAATTATCAGCGACACCACCACCGCCACAGATGTCATCGGCTAGTGAACATATTCGTGTGAAACTAGAGTGTTCTCCGATATATGAATGTCAGTTTATCGTTACTGTTGGCTCCTTTATTGAAGATAGCGTTTTTGATGTTGAACTTCATGCTGATCATGGCGTATATTTCAATGTCGATGAGTATTTCCCGAATATCGTGTCTACGAATAATCTTACAAGTACGGTTAAAGATGTGCATTTACAGCAACATGGTACACGGGTTATTCGCTTTCCTTTTACCTTCCATCCACAAGTCGCATTGGCAGGTGAATATGTGGTAATGATACGGCTGATTGGTATTGATGGGATGGATATTAAGTTGGGAACCAAGGCATTGATATACATGGACGAGTATGGCAATATAAGATTGATGCAGGAAAAAGCAGAATTTGATGCAGAATATAAGAATCATTATACGGCGGGAAGCGGCGTGCATGATGTGCATTACACCGTACTTCTCGATCCTGGAGAACGCCCCATACATGGGGCTATATTTGTGAAACTAATTGCAAACCGTAATGGTTATAATCCTGTTTTGACATTGCATAGTGATGGAGGGGTTGAGTTTGATTATATCGATCCTGTATTTATTTGTGCGAATGATGGTGGAAGTAGAATTATTGTGTTCCCTTTTCAAATTATTGAAAGGGAAAATCAGCCAGACGGCCGTTATGTATTTTCTATATCTATTGAAGATGATGCTGCGGACATGCATGAAATTTTGCCCATTGCGGTGGAGTTACTTTCAGAATCGGATACACACCAGAACCAGTGGCTAAAAACTGTCTACGATATTCCTACATCGCCTGTATCTACACCTGCATCCACATACAGTATAGATGTTGAGACTGGCTATTCCCAAACTATTTCTACAGGCAGAAACATAGATCAACAGTGTAATTCACCTAATGATCCATCTGTAACTACTGTTGCTACTGTGTCAAATGATGAGGCAAGGCCAGCCGACGATGAAAACATAGGCGGGGTACATGGGATTGGTGATTTAGATGTGGGTGGTGGCACGCCAGATAATCATTCTGCTGAAAAGCAAATAGTTGAAAAGCAAGTAAATGATCTGGATTGTGATAATTGGCAATCTCTTGTGTTACAAGAACAACCACTTAGTCTTGATGAGGCTTATCATCAATATAAAATTGCAGATATGGGTATGGATATGAATTGTTTTGTGAAAGAATTTCGATTATGTAATGATATTGACGCAGAGGTTGATATGGTTACAGTTTATGCAGGAACGCCCTATTATCTTCCAAATGGGAGTAATCCTTGACGCAAATAAAAAAAGACGCTCCACTGGAGCGTCTTTTTTGTTGCATTACCTGTAGAGCCGCCCCGCTGGGGCGGCTTTTTATTACTATTACTGTTACCTACAACTCATCAGCAGAATTAATAATCTGCCCCACTAATCCATATTTCTTCGCCTCTTTAGCCGACATCCAGAAATTACGATCCGTGTCTCTCTCCACTTTTTCAAACGGCTGCCCCGTCTGTTCCGCAAACGTGCGATTCAGCCGTTCCCGCATCTTCAAAATCTCTTCGGCTTCGATGGCAATGTCCGACGCTTGACCCATTGCCCCGCCCATGGGCTGGTGCAATAAGTAGCGCGTGTTTGGCAAGCTGAACCGATCTTCTTTCGGCACGGCCGCATAAATCAACGCCCCCGCACTTGCCACCCAGCCCGTGCCAATAATTTTTACACGCGGCTTAACGTAGCGAATCATGTCAAAAATGGTGTCGCCAGATTCGACATGGCCGCCAGGGGAGTTGATGAACAGTTTGATGTCCTCTTCGTCGGAAATGGCTTCCAGCATGAGCAGTTGTTGCGTCACTTTTTGCGCCACTTTCATGTTGATTTCGCCAAAAAGGGTGATGGTGCGTGCATCCATCAACCGTTCCATCATTGGTTTGGTCGCTTTTTCGTCTTTAGCGTCGTCTTCTTTTGTTTCGTCTGTTTCGTCTTCAAATCGGTACATAGTTTTGTGAGGTAGGGGCGGTTCGCGAACCGCCCCTACAGTCGTTTATTTCAAATTCGAGAAAGCGTTCATACCAGCATAGATAGCTGAATCGCCCAAATCATCTTCGATACGCAGAAGTTGGTTGTACTTGGCAACGCGGTCACTGCGGGCGGGTGCGCCTGTCTTGATTTGGCCTGCATTGAGAGCGACCACGAGGTCGGCGATGGTTGAGTCTTCCGTTTCACCACTGCGATGGCTGACAACGGCCGTCCAGCCCTTTCTCTGCACCATTTCCACAGCTTGGATGGATTCCGTCAACGTCCCAATCTGGTTCACTTTACATAACAAGCTGTTGACCGCATTGCGTTCAATTGCCATTTGGATGCGATTGACGTTGGTAACGAGCAAATCGTCGCCCACAATTTGGATGCGGTCGCCTAATTTTTCCATCATCATCGTCCATGCTGCCCAATCGTCTTCAGCCAGCCCGTCTTCAATAGAAATGATGGGGTATTTGTTGACCAGATCGATGTAGAAATCGACCATCTCTTCGCCAGTCAGTTTTTTGCCTTCGACTGCCATGTTGTACAAGCCATCTTCGTAAATTTCGGAAGCGGCGGGATCCATCGCAAACATGATTTGTTCGCCAGGAATGTAGCCAGCTTTTTCGATGGCACTCATCATCAGTTCAAAGGGTTCGGCGTTGGATTTAACGCGAGGGGCAAAGCCGCCTTCGTCGCCGACGGTGGTGCTGTATTTTTTGCTGGCGAGGACTTTTTTCAAGCTCTGGTAAATTTCGACAGACCAGCGTGTTGCTTCGGCGAAGGTGGGTGCGCCGACGGGCATGATCATGTATTCCTGCAAATCGGTTGCGCCAGCGGCGTGCTTGCCACCGTTCATGATGTTCATCATCGGGGTGGGCAATGTGCGGGCGTACGCGCCGCCGATGTAGCGGTACAGCGGCAGGCCAACGCTGGCGGCGGCGGCTCTGGCGACGGCGAGTGATACGCCTAAAATGGCGTTTGCGCCTAAATTGCTTTTGTTGTCGGTGCCATCGAGGGCGATCATCGCCAAGTCGATACCGACTTGATCGGTTGCATCCCAACCTGCGAGTGCTTCGGCGATTTCATCGTTGACAGCATCAACAGCGAGGAGGACACCTTTGCCACCATAACGGCCGTTATCCCCATCTCTCTTTTCCCATGCTTCGTGTATCCCTGTTGACGCACCAGACGGCACAATCGCGCGGCCGCCATTGCCGTCCATCAAAAAGACTTCAACCTCAACCGTGGGATTCCCACGAGAATCTAAAACTTCACGTCCGTGAATGGACTCAATAAAAGACATATTACGCTCCTTGTAACACTTAAAATTAATTGTAAATTTAGTGGGCAAAGTTTACCACAATCCAGATAGAGTGTAGAGATAGAGACAGATGGATCGTGTGATTTTTATATCTATCTCTACACTCTATCTCTATCTTTCGTTAGTAACTACGCTCTTTCAATGCCCGATTCATACGGCGATCATCATCTTTTTTGGCTAAATCCTGCCGTTTGTCATACTTTTTCTTGCCACGGGCGAGGGCGATCTCAACTTTAGCACGGCCGTTTTTCAAATACAGTATCGTCGGCACAACCGTCAGGCTTTTTTCCATCATTTCAGTGATGATTTTGTTGATTTCACGCCGATGCAACAGCAATTTACGCGACCGCGTCGGCTCGTGATTCTCACGATTGCCATGCACATATTGGGCGATATGCGCCTCCATCAGCCACAGTTCGCCATTACGATGTTGCACATAACTACGCCGCAAACTCACCTGATTGGCACGAATTGACTTGATTTCCGTGCCAGTCAGTGCCAGCCCTGCCTCATAGCGCGTCATCAGATGATAATCAAACGTCGCCCGTTTATTTTTTGCAATGATTTTCTTTCCGCTCATTTATTTTGCCTGATCGTAGGGGCGGTTCGCGAACCGCCCCTACAAATTAAAGTCCCTTCAACAACTCTTCAATCGCCCGTTCCAACTGCGGATCAAGCTCGTTTTCGTAATCTTCAAGCGTGCGTTCCACCTCAATGTCGGGGGTGATGCCTTCGCCGTTGATACTGTTATTGTCGGGTGTGTACCAACGAGCGATGGTGACGCGCAATTCCGCGCCGTCGGACAGATAGTTGACCGTCTGCACCGACCCTTTGCCGAACGATGTTTCGCCAATCAGCACGCCGCGTCCACGATCCTGAATCGCGCCCGCTACAATTTCCGATGCGCTGGCACTGCCGCCATTGATCAGCACGACCAACGGAATCTCTTCGGCCATATCGCCATTGCCAGAACGGAAGGTTTCGTCCAATCCTTGCCGATTGCGCTCGTGTAACACATCCCCTTTCGGCAAAAACATATCAGCAATGTCGATGGACTGATTCAAGTAGCCGCCTGGATTGTTACGCAAATCGAGTATCAAGCCATTTGGGTTTTGTGCCAGCAATTCATCTAACGCTTCACTCATTTTTTCACTAGCTACGCTATTAAATTCAATTAGTTTGACGTATGCAATGCCATCATCAAGCATTTCGGATTCGACGACGGGGACTTCAAAGCGGGTGCGGGTGATGGTGAACTCTAACATCTCACCTTCACCTTCACGTCCGATTCCCAACGTAACATCTGTCCCTTCTGGGCCGCGTACCATCAAAATTACTTCGTCAAAGGTTAAATCGGTCACATCTTCACCATCGACTTCGAGAACGAGGTCGCCAGGGAGCAGGCCAGCTATCTCGGCGGGCTGTCCTTCCATTGGTGTGGTGATTTCAAATAAACCAGAGTCCGTTTCACGCACAAATGCGCCGATTCCAGAGACCGATCCGCCCATATCTTCACGCATTCTAGCGGCTACATCGGGGGCGATGTAGCGGGTGTAATCGTCGTCAAGGGCTTCGATGGAGCCTGCGATGAGTGCTTGAATCAGTGCCTCTTTATCAGGATTGTCACCGTCAAAATCTTCTTCGATGAGATCCCATGCTTCGTAAAGCAGATCGAGATTGAGGTCTTCGATGTCGTCAATCGGTTCGCCTGTGCTGGCGGGGGGATTGCTTGCGCCGTTGTTGGTCGCCTCGGCCGTTTGTCCGTCATCACCCTCGCTGCCATCGACTGGTTCGGTGGTGACGGGAACTTCCACGTTGACTTCGCGTGTTACTTCGACCATCTCGGTGATGGTTTCAGTCACAACTTCGGTGATGGTTTCCGCTTCGGCTGTGCCGCGCCCAACCACAAAAGCGGTGGCGGCTAGACAGATGCACAACGCCATACCAGCGACGGTAGCAACGGCCGTTAATGCAATTTTCTTCCCGTTCGGCTTTTTATCGCCAATATATTGCTCCTGCTGACGCAATTCACGCTCATGGTGTTCTTGATCGTATGGTTCTTTGCCGTACCCTTCTTGTTCAATCATATAATCCTC
>CAYSDT010000209.1:0-5647 GCA_964429835.1 uncultured Ardenticatenaceae bacterium
GACACTTTTAAGAGGTCACGAGTAGACTTGACAGATTTTTTATTACTGAAACCTGTCAAGTCTTAAATCTAGTTATGATTGCAGAAGCCGCGCAGAAATTGCGCCAAAACATTCAAAAAGTTATCGTTGGAAAAGACGAAATTATCGACATCGCTCTTATTGCCATCTTGTGCGAAGGGCATTTATTGTTGGAAGATGTACCCGGCACGGGCAAAACAACGCTGGCAAAAACCATCGCCGCTTCGTTGGGATGCAGTTTTCGGCGGGTGCAATTCACCCCTGATCTATTGCCGTCAGATGTGACGGGCATCTACTATTACAATCAGAAAAGTCAGGAGTTTGAGTTCCGCGCTGGCCCCATCTTCACCCAGATATTGCTGGCCGACGAAATCAATCGTGCCACGCCGCGCACGCAATCTTCCTTATTGGAAGCGATGCAAGAGCGGCAGGTGACGGTAGACATTGAAACACATCGGTTAAAACGGCCGTTTCTCGTCCTCGCCACCCAAAATCCAGTTGAATTAGAAGGGACATTCCCCCTGCCCGAAGCACAGCTAGACCGCTTCATCATGAAGCTGTCACTCGGCTACCCCGATGAGGAAGAAGAGGTCGCCATCCTGACCCGCTTTGCCCAAAATGACCCGCTGGAAACGCTGGAAGAGGTTGTTTCACCCGAAGAAATTATCAAAATGCAGGATATGGTGCGCGAAGTGCGCGTTGAGGAGTCTGTACAACGGTATATCGTCGGCGTTTGCCGTGCCACCCGCGAACATGATGACATTGAACTGGGCGCAAGTCCCCGTGCCACGATGGCACTGTATCGTACTTGCCAAGCATTAGCCGCCATAAACGGCCGTGATTTTGTCCTGCCCGATGATGTCAAGCAGATGGCTCCCCATGTGCTGACCCATCGCCTGATGGTGAACCCGCAAACGCGGCTGCGTGGTCGCAAACCAGAAGAAATCATCCGCGATGTTGTCGAGACTGTGCCAGTCCCCGTTGAAAGTGCGTGATCTAATTCACAATTACAAAAGACCTGACAGGTTTCCCCGAAATTTTGAGAAGATACTCAATACCCTTCTTCGGTAAAGTCAAAAATAGAAAAAAAAAGAGACATCTCAATAACTTGGGGGAAAGACCTGACAGGTTTCATCAAGACCTCTTGTTTTACACGAGTATCTTTGAAAAACCTGTCAGGTCTCCCCGAAATATTGAGAAGGTACAAAAAAAGGGACATCTTATGCAGATGTCCCTTTTAATAAGGCGGAGAGGGTGGGATTCGAACCCACGGTGACCGATAAGGCCACAACGCTTTTCGAGAGCGCCCCGATCAACCACTCTGGCACCTCTCCATATAATAATTATCTCGTTATTACTTTTGCTTGTTTCGTAACATCCGAAAAAATTGTTGTAAAAGGTCGGCCGCTTCAACTTCTAATACTCCAGAAGTGACAGCCACATGATGATTAAATCCTTCGGCCGATAAAACATCGACAATTGAGCCGTCTGCGCCAAAGCGTGTGTCACGCGCTCCGTAAACCAATCGCGGCAACCGTGCCTGAATCATCGCGCCAGCACACATCGGGCAGGGTTCTAATGTGCAGTAGAGGGTTACGTCTAGTAAACGCCAGTTTTTGAGGTAAACGGCCGTTTCTCGTAAAGCAACCATCTCCGCATGAGCCGTCGGATCGTGTAATTCTTCCTTGCGGTTAAATCCACGCCCAATAATCTGACCTTTATAGACCGCAATCGCGCCGACGGGAACTTCTTCCCGTTCCATCGCCAATTGCGCTTGCGCCAATGCTAAACGCATCCACGCTTCATCATCTTGTTTAGAAAAGTTCTCAGTAATCACAAGGCCAGTAGTATAAACCAACATTCCGAAAAAAACGATTTTCGCTTGGGTGCAGTTGAGGTAATTGCTTACTAATTTTATCTTTACATAAGAACGCTGGTACGGATGAACACCGATAGAAAAATAGGGTTTTATCAGCGTTCACCCGTATCAGCGTCAAAACAACTGTGTTAACGACAATAAGCAATACCGATTGAAATCGGCATCTGGTACATAAAAGCCCGCTAAAAGCGGGCTAATTTGAAGAATAGATTGTTTTGATTGACGTACAACTGATTTATGCGTAAATCGGCCGTTTTTCATACAGCGTTGATTTTATTTCCAGCATTTCCCGTCGCACCGCCGAATCTTTTTCGACCAGCGTTTCAATTTTCTTATGCCCATACATGATGGTTGTATGATCACGATTCCCCAGACGCTGACCGATTAGCGGCAACGACGCATCTGTCTCCGTGCGTGCCATATACATGACAACTTGACGGGGGTACGCAATACTACGGGCACGGCTGGCACCAGACAGGGCATCACTTGTAACATGATAGTGGGCGCAAATGACATTGATTACCTCGTCAACCGTCACCTTGTTTGGCTTACGAATGAGATCGGCTAACGCCATATCAAGTAGTTCGGGCGTAATTTCTTGCCCGTACAAATCAGCATAGGCGGCGACTTTCTTGAGCGCACCTTCCAATTCGCGGATGTTATTCCGCACATGCTGGGCGATGGTGTCGAATACATAATCGGGAACGACTAAATTCATCTCTTCCGCTTTTGATTGCAAAATCGCCTTGCGCGTTTCCACATCAGGCATTTGAATGTCGGCCATTAGACCCCATTCAAAGCGCGATTGAAGCCGTTCTTCCAGTGTTGCCATCGCCTTGGGCGGACGGTCACTGGAAATAATAAGTTGTTTGCCTTGATTGTGCAGTTCGTTGAAGGTGTGGAAAAGTTCTTCCTGTGTACTTTCTTTGCCAGCGATGAATTGAATATCATCGATCATCAGTACGTCTGGGGTGCGATACCGTTGGCGAAACTGTTCCATCTGCTTATTGCGAATGGATTGGATGAGGTCGTTGGTGAATGTTTCTGAGGAGATGTAGGCGACGTTGTAACCGCTGTCACGACATTTTCGGCCGATGGCGTGCAGTAAATGGGTTTTACCCAAACCAACACCGCCATAAATGAAGAGTGGGTTGTACGCATCGCCTGGGTTTTCCGCGACGGAAAGGGCGGCGGCGTGTGCTAACCGATTACTGGCACCAACGACGAAAGTTGAGAAGGTGTTTTGGCGGTTTAGTGTGCCGTTGATGTTAGCAGGATCGTCGGCGGGCTTCCCTTGCGTGCTTCTTTTTTTGCTATTGCCATTGCTGTGGGCGATGGGTTTTGCAGTTGATTTTTCATCTACTGTTTCCCCATCTGCCATCACAATGAAGCGCAACTTTGCGCCATCACCAGCAACGTCAACTAAGGTGCGTAAAATCGTGTCGTGCAACCGATTTTCAAGCCAATCTTTGGCGTAATCGTTGCGGACACCGATAACAAAAGTAGTACCATTATGTGAGACCAGTTGGGTTTCTTTCAACCATGTGTTGAAAGTCGCCCGTGTCATTTGTAGTTCGAGTTCGCCTAAAGTGGCTTTCCACGCTTCGTTTGCATCCATAATCATCCTCTGCTTGCTCAATACAATAGATACACGACACGATAAACGGCCGTTTGCCGCTGTTTGTCCAATAAATTCTACGATAAAGTTGGTCGGTATCGGTTGATAGAGATAAGACGGTTGTTACATTCCCCAACGCAACATCTTAATGGTGCTGAAACAATGCTCCCCGTTTTGTTTTGAAACTGTCTTCAGCAATTCTCTGTCGAATGAATGAGCATCGTTATTCTAGCAAAGCAATTCCCAATGGGCAATGAAAAATCGCCCCAAAAACCCTTAAAAGGTTGTGTATTTTTCGTGAATTACAACCTTAAAAAAATCAAAATTTTAACATTGCGTTCTTGACATTTATTTGTCTACTGCTGGGTTCTGCCTTATGGGGATGGGAACGTGTAGTACCCCCATATGTGGGGCGAACGTCTGTTCCTTGACGTGATTCCCCGTATATATGCGACTGATTTTGTGTGTTAGTATCTTAATTTTTGGGTGAAAAAAACGGCCGTTTTTGGAATGAACTGGGAGATGGGGAACTTGTCCCTTAATTATTATTTAACGTCACCTGAATCACGCACTCCCCTATCAGATTTTCGGCCGTATCGTAGGATGATAGCTTGATTAAATAAGGGCCATTGCCCCATTCACTTAAATTGACACGGCCGAGCAACCCATCATCAACGGCCGTTTCCATATCACGCCCCAACAACGAAGCCCATTGCCCATCCGTTTGCGGCCCATTCGCTTCCAGCCGATAGAAACCGAAATTTTCGGTCGCTGTTGTGCCGAAAAATGAGGTGGAGCCGGGAATAAACGATCCATCGCTGGGATCGGAAATGTTGAGCAGGACGTTACAGCCGATGAACGGCGTGGGCGTGGGGCCGATGGGTAAAACGGCCGTTGCGGCCAGCGGCGTGCCGTCTTCATTAGGAACGGCCGTTTCATCAGGTGAAAATTGGGGCGTGGAAGTGCCGGGCGGGGCGGCAAGGGTGACGGTTGGCACAAGTTCGGGAGTAGCAGGTTTATCAGTAACGGCCGTTCCGATGGGCGTTGGTGAGGAAAGCGGCGTGCGGAAAATGTTCGGTGTTGGCGTGGCCGGCACAATCAATACCGCAGGCAATTGTGGCGCGATAAAACGGTTGACGTAGAAAACGCCGCCAGCAATCAAGCCAAATAAGGCGATGAAAAACAGCGCATTGCTCTGTCGCCGTTGCCCGCGTTCTCTTTCCATACCAAACATCGCATGGCGCAACATCTGGCGCGAACGAAACAACTCACTGCCAAACCAAAACAGCCCCAACGCACAGACGATATAAATCCACTCGTTATTATGGATAAGAAAAACGTAAACAGTATTCATCAGTCTAGCTGTCCATCTGCGTCCCAATCAGGGAAATAACGGCCGTTAAGTTGATTGATAAGTGCGTGGGCATCATCAATAGATAATGTATGACCAAAGGAAATACGATGATTGGCGTAATCGAAACCGATGGCGTGACGATTATCATCATAATTAAATGGGGAAAGATGGGCGCGATCATATGCGTCGGTAGAGCCGAGCATGGAGACGGGGCGGCGCAAAATCAGCCTGTCGTCGGTTAAAAAGAGAATTTCACGAGAGGAGATGTAACGCTGCCACTGTTTCCACAATGTTTTTCCCACAAGCCCCCAAATAAGCAGCCAGACGAGTACCATACAGTTGAGAACGGCCGTTCTTCCCTCATCAAACATCGAGAGCATAATCACGATTAGCCCCACCACCCAAATGACAAGAGCAAGCGTATATAGCCCGACCAGCAACCAATTACGCTGTACAGGCAGAATGATTTTCGTTTGATCTTCTGTTTCTTCGATTTGTATCTCACTCATGCAGAGGATTATAAGCTAGAGAGGAAAGATAGAGTAGAGAGAGTGGGCAATCGTGTTCTAAAACCCAGCGATTAAAATCGCGGGCTACATTTACAAAGTCCGCCTTCGCGGACTAAGAATTTAGCTGTTTTAGTCCGCGAAGGCGGACTTTGCAGATGTTGGTGCAGATTTATCTGCCACTTAAAATAGAATGCGGATGCTTCGCTCGCGGATTTAGCGGATAAACGCGGATAAAACAAAGAAAATCCGCGTTTATCCGCTAAATCCGC
>CAYSDT010000210.1:0-5640 GCA_964429835.1 uncultured Ardenticatenaceae bacterium
GGCTTAACCCCGCCGCACGATAACGCACGATATGTTTTGTCAGCCCCAAAAATGCAGACGCTTCGACGGTATGTACCCCGTGTTTCAGATACATATCCACCGCGCTCCGCTCCAAGTTTTCTTCGCTGGGGCTATGGATGAGATTGAAGGCGTAGGGGCCGTTTGGCAGCGCGGCTTGAATGCGCTCAATCGCCGATTCCACGCGGGCGGGGACTAATCCAGCCGCGCCAAATGAGCAAAGCATCCCCGCTTTGCCCAGCGCGATGACCAACTCTTCCGACGAAATACCATTCGCCATCGCCCCGCCTGTGTACGCCATTGTTACGCCGTGAAAGCGCAAAAATTCAGGGTCGCCAAGCTGTTGTGGGTTAATTGCTGGCAAAGTGGCGATGGTTTCTGCACCGATGGGACGGCCGTTTGTTACCCCAAAACGGCCGTTTGCGTCCCGAACAACCGTGCAAGTTGCCTCTAAATTGAGCAATGCCTGCTTAATGCGAGCATTGCTGTAAGCATTGCCATTATCATAAAAAATACTGTTGTTTGTGGCGGCTGCGGCGCGGGGGGGATGGGTGAAGGTTAGACTGTTCATATGCGGTTTTCCTCTTCTATATAATCATACGACTGTCATACCTGCGTAGGCAGGTATCCATATCTCTGGAAAACAATGGATTCCCGCCTACGCAGGAATGACAAATAAAGTGTACTGGTTTCTGGTTTAGCGGATACTGGTCGGAGTCGAGGCTTTAGCCGGCGGATCGCCGTTTCTTAATAAGTGCAGGCAACTCAGATTGAAAACGGCCGTTTTCAATCATCGCCAACAACGCCTCCAAATCAGGCAGCACCTCATCCGACGTGTACTTAATCGCCCAATGGTGTGCGTGCGGGGTGACGGTGATCGTGTACACCCCCTGCTGAAACGCCTCCCACATCTCCATCGCCGACCCCATGCTCATGCGTGGAATGTACGCCAGCAATAAATCGGCCGTGCCAGCCAGCCGCACCAGATCGCGGAACGTCTGACGCGCTTTGTCGTCGTCATAATCAACGCCGTTGGGGTGCATAACCAACGGGTCGATAATCTCGGCCGTTGGCACATACGTTTGCAACGCACTGCTGATAAGTGTGCGATATGATTGGCTGCCGATCTGGTTGTCCAGTCGCTGCCCTTGCATAATTCCAGATATAAAAATTTTCATGGTGAAGAGGGAGGGGGGAGAACAATGAACAATGAACAAGGAGCAATGAACGATGAACGATTGCAGGTTGTTCATTGCTCCTTTATTTATTACTCATTGAATAAGGGGCGAATGCCTTGATAGATGCGTGTACCGCCCAATGTTTTCACAATGGTAGACGGGGCGCGTCCTAGTTTTTCCCCAATTTCGATGGCTGACATCGGTTGATTGGCATTGCTCAATAAAACGCAGAAAGCGGCATCGACCAACGATGTATTTTGGGCAAAATCATCGGGCAATTGGCTGAAATACGCTTGCATCGCGTATTGGAAGCCGTTCACTTTACGAATTTCGCCAGTCTGCATATCGACCAGATCGACCTCTTCGGACAGATCGTAGGAAAAATCTTCGCCAATGTCCAGCCGTGTGAAAATGTAGCTTTGCAGGTCAAGGTTGGATTCTTCCCACCACTCATAATCGACGTAAAAGCGCGTCTCAGGTGTGGCGCGATGGAAGGAGATATTTTTGATTGTTGGGCGTGGATTAGACATATCAATTACTCTTTATTATCTCGTTCCCACGCTCTGCGTGGGAATGCGAATCGGACGCTCTGCGTCCACCTCGACGCAGAGCGTGGAACGAGAAATTTATTAATTACTCTTTTTACTATCAAACAGCCAATAATTATTACCAATCGCTTGGAAAGCGGGGTTTTTTGTCAGTTCGATAAATAACGGCGCGGGGGGAAGACGGCGCAGCATGTTGATGGCACTGTACAGCGTTTTGGCGTGTACGGGGCTTTGCGGATTTTCAACCAGTTCGGGGAAAATCTCGGTGAGCATGTCGGTTATGGTGCGCTCATGGTTGGTCGCTTGTTTCCACAGCGCGTCGATGGCGGCGACAACATCAGTGCCGACATTGAGCAAATCATCGTAGCCGCAACCGATATTGCGCCGTTTCAAATCAAAGCGAATCTGCTTGTTGGAAACGGAAGCAAGGCGCACCCACTCTTTCTTGGTTTTACGTTTGTCGTATCCCAAAATGAGTTTACCGGGCGTGTCGGTGGGTTTTAGATGGACGAAGCCGCCGACGGGGATGTTGTTGTCGCTGTACCAATCCTTTAGACCTGTTACATAACGGCCGTTTCTCACAATCCATCCCACAATTTCTTTACCCGTGAATTCGTCAACAAAAACGACGCGCTGGCGCGGGGCGTTGCTGTCGGGGAATAACGGCCGTGTGCGTGCGCTGAACGGAATCGTGCCAGCCCAGCGATGGGGGAAGGTCAGCGAGAAGACCACGAGATCGGAGACGCGGCTGGCTTCAATATGTGACCACTCATCATCCAGTTCATGTTCAAGCTGTTTTAGCTCGGTGCTGAGCAATTGACGAGCGGAAGAAACGGCCGTTTGCTCATAAACCAATCGCTCTGGCGTTTTGCTTACCTCAGATGGCTCAAGGCGGCGCAAGAACCACGACACTTGCCCGACCGCGCCGACTTCATCAAAGCGGTCATCATTCATCATGTGATAATTGAGGGCGAAAGCGTGAACGTCGGGGGCTGCGCCATCATCCATCCCCAAATCGACGACGATTTCAGGAGTAGACAGCGGGCCGCCTTCGTTCATTTCCAAAATCGCTTCGGACAAATGCAGATGGCCGATGTTGATTTCGGGCATGAGGGCGTGGATGAACCAGACACCGCTCAATTTCACAAATTCATCGTGATTGGTGAGGGCGGCTTCCACTTTTGTGGTGACGGCTTCACCATGATCGGCGATGACTTTGGCGATGTCTGACTCGGTAACGGCCGTTACCGTGCTAATATCAAAACTGTTTAATGGATGTTCGAGGGATAGGTTGGTGGCAAATTCGCGTACTTTGTCGTTCACCGTGGCGGTGAAAACGTCAAATTCGCCATATTCGGGATTATGGCCTGCACGAACGGCCGTTACCGTCGATTGGGCAAATCCAAGTGACGAAAACACGACCTTATCACCGATGGCGAAGCTGCTTGTGGGCTTGTAAACCTCATATCCAGTCAACTGTCGTTTGACAGCCGCACTACGCGCTCGCAATCGCGCCGCAATCACTTCGTGGGCGATGGCTTCAGCGGTTTGGGGGCGTTCAACTTCCAGAAAATGGTTGTAAATTTGTTCAATATCAGATTCGTTGAGGGCAAACATTGCGCCCCATGAAGCTGGTATTTGGGTTCGCGGCTGAATCACGTTTAACTCCTGTCAGTATACCAACGCTAAAAATGAATCATCCAAATGTGGGCGAGAGATTTCAGTCAATGGCTTGTGGTTGCGCTTTTGCAACCGTAGGGGATTTGTCAATTTGTAATTTGTATTCTTGATTGCACCGATTTGGGGCAAATCTTCACCGAAAAGTATACCAAAAACAACAGCTAACAGCGAACAAACCGAAAATGAGCAATGAACAATGAACGGGATTCGTTGTTTGTTCATTATTCATTGCCAATTGTTAATTGTTATTTTGGTTGCATCTGCAAAACGGCCGTTGCCCATGTCAATCCCGCGCCGAAGCTGACCAGCAGCAGCTTGTCTGTCGGCTTGATGCGCCCATCGGACAATGCTTCGCATAGCGCGAGGGGGATGGAAGCGGCAGAGGTGTTGGCGTATTTGTCGATATTGACGATGAAGCGATCCATCGGCAGCCCCATCCCCTTCGCCGCTGATTGGATGATGCGTAAATTGGCTTGATGGGGGACGAAATAATCAATGTCGTCGGGGGTAAGCCCTGCTTTTTCCAGCACGCGGCGGCTGCTTTTGTTCATAATGCGGCTGGCGAATTTGAACACTTCAGGGCCGTTCATGTAAATGTATTGACGGCCGCTTTCAAATGTATCTGCCGTCAATGGTTCGGCACTGCCGAGCGCATTCAGGCTGAGATGGTCGCCGCCGCTGCCATTTGATCCCATCTCGAATTCGCCTACACCGCACGGCTGGTCAGTCGCTTCCATGATGACTGCCCCTGCGCCATCACCGAATAAAACGGCCGTTGTGCGATCTTCCCAATTCATATATCGGCTGGGCATTTCCGCGCCGACGATGAGGATGGTTTTGTACACGCCGCCTGTCATAAATTGTTGGGCGGTGACGAGGGCGTAGACGAAGCCGGTGCAGCCAGTGGTCAGGGTGAAGGCTGGCACGTCTTTCGCGCCCAGCCAATGTTGCAGTTCACTGGAAACGGCGGGCATAAAGCGGTCGGGGGTGGAGGTGGCGACGATGATGAGATCAAGGTCGGTGGCGGTGAGTCCTGCTTCTTCCAATGCCATCTCGCTGGCGATGAGGGACATCGTTCCCGTCGTTTCCTCTTCGCCGCCGACGCGCCGCTCGTGGATGCCCGTGCGCTGCACGATCCAGTCGTGATTGGTGTCTATCTTCTTTTCTAAGTCGTGATTGGTGACGATGTGCGGCGGGGCGTAATGTCCCCATCCTGTAATTTTTCCATATGGTTTTGCGGTCATAATTGCTTCTCCTGCTGTGTGGGCAGCGAGTGGCGAGTTTGCGAGTAATACTCGTCTGCTTGCCACTTGCTGCTCGCTGCTTCTAAATAAGTCCGTTCGCTTAAACACAAAAACGGCCGTTTTGTTACGATTTGTCTAATAATTGACAATGGGTGTGTTTCATTTCGGTTGGCTGGCGAATAAATTCGCGCCTACATTTGCAAAGTCGGCCTTCGCCGACTAGACCTCAGTCGGCGAAGGCCGACTTTGCAGGCAACTTTATGTTGCATGTTGCTGCGGTTTTAACCGCCGTGCAACCAACTCATTAACAATTGACAATTGACAATTAACAATTGACAATTGGGGCATGATAAAACTACGCCCTGCTCAAGAGAAAACAGTCTCTCTTTCCACGCTCTGCGTAGGAATGTGCGTAAACGCTGCCAGACGCTCTGCGTCGCAGGGCAGGACGCAGAGCGTCCGAACTGCATTCCCACGCAGAGCGTGGGAACGAGATGGTGAAACCCGATGATAAAACTACGCCCCGCTCAAGAAAAAATACTCGCTTACCGTAACGGCCGTTTAGCCATCAGTGCCGTGCCTGGCAGCGGCAAGACATTCACCCTCACCTATTTGGCGGCGACGTTGATTGGGGAAGGGCGCATTGACCCTGCCAGCCAGCAAATTCTCATCGTGACGTATTTGAACGCCAGCGTGGACACATTCAAGGCGCGAATTCGGCAACGCTTGCAGGAGCAGGGATTGCCAACCGAAGGCGGTTTTGATGTCCGCACCCTGCACAGCTTGGCGCATGAAATCGTCCATATTGCTGATGGCGGGATGGGGACGGAAGATGGGGAAACGGCCGTTTTAGGCGAAGGTGGCAAGCGGCACGCGCTGACAACCGCGCTCAATGGCTGGATCGAAAATCACCCGCACGAATGGCGCGGCTTTCTACCCGACGACAGCCCCAAAACGGAAGTGCAATGGCGG
>CAYSDT010000211.1:0-2672 GCA_964429835.1 uncultured Ardenticatenaceae bacterium
TGCGCCCTTTTTGAGTTTTGAAGGAGGATTATGGTTAGGCAGCTTGTTGAATTTCAGCAACTGCATCCTGATTAACCAAACTCGACGTATCACCCGGGTCTTCACCAAGATAGGCGGCGCGGATGATGCGGCGCATCACTTTGCCGTTGCGTGTTTTGGGGATGTCGCTGACGAACAAAATTTGTTTGGGCTGTAATGGTTTGCCCATTTCGGCCGCAACTTTGCCCTTTAATTCAGCTTTCAATTCGTCTGATGGGGTGATGGATGGGTTGAGAACGCAGAAACAGACGACGGCACTGCCTTTGATGGGATGCGGCACACCGATGGCGGCGGCGGCATTAACGGCCGTATGATTCACCAACACCGATTCCACTTCCGCCGGCCCCAATCGCTTACCCGCCACCTTGATCGTATCGTCCGAACGGCCGAGAATGTACCACATTCCATCCTCATCAATCGCCGCCCAATCGCCGTGTACCCACACATTTTCAAAGCGCGACCAGTACGCTTCGATGTATCGGTCTTCGTCTTGCCAGAAGCCGCGTGTCATGCCGATCCACGGGGCGCGGATGACCAATTCGCCGACTGCGTTACGGATAGAACGGCCGTTTTCATCAACAACATCAGCCGCCATCCCAGGACAAGCGGCCGAAAAAGCCGCAGGTTTCAATGGCTGGATGGGATTCCCCATCACAATGCCGCCTGCGATTTCTGTGCCGCCAGAGTAGTTGATAATCGGCACGCGCCCTTCGCCGACGACGTTGAACAGCCACAGCCATGGGTCAGGATTCCACGGCTCGCCCGTCGAGGCGAAGCAACGGATGGCGGAGCGGTCATGCTTGGTTGCCATCTCGTCCCCATATTGGATGAGGGCGCGGATGAGCGTGGGCGACACGCCCATTTGGTTGATGTTGTGGTCTGCGGCCAACTGCCATAGTCGGTCGGGGGCGGGATAATCGGGTGCGCCATCGTAGAGGAAGAAGGATGCGCCTAGCAGCGTTGCGCCGAAAACGAGCCACGGCCCCATCATCCAGCCCATGTCGCTCATCCAATAAATGGTGTCGTCGGGGTGAACATCGGTGCCGAACGCCATGTCCTGCGCCGCTTTGACGGGGAAACCGCAATGGGTATGCACCGTCCCTTTTGGCTTACCCGTCGTGCCGGATGTGAACATGATCATCAAAATATCTTCGGCACTGGTCGGTTCAAGGGGGGCGATGGGGTCTTGTTGGGGGATGAGATCGTGGTAGAAATGGTCGCGCCCTTCAACCATCGCCACCGCGTTGTTTGCCCGTTGTAGCACGATGACATGCTCTAAAGTTGGAACGGCCGCTTTGTCGGCGGTTGCTTTTAGCGGCACAACTTTGCCGCGACGGAAGAAGCCGTCGGCGGTGTACAACGCCTTTGCGCCCGCGCCGTTGAGCCGTGCTTCGATTGCGCCCACGCCGTAGCCTGAGAATAGCGGCAAAATAACCGCGCCAATTTTGGCGATGGCTAACACGGCGGCGACGATTTCGGGGGTCATCGGCATGTGGATGCCAATTCCATCCCCTTTGCCCAGCCCAAGCCCGCGCAGGGCGTTGGCGTTGCGGTTGACTTGGGCGTATAGCTCGGCGTATGTCCATTGGCGGACGGTGCCTTCTTCGCCTTCCCAAACAACGGCCGTTTTTCCCGCTGTTGCCTCGTTTTCTGCCCATTTATCGACGCAGTTGTAAGCGATGTTCATTTCGCCATTGACGCACCATAACGGCCGTTTTATGCCATTACTCAAATCGACAACTTGCGTGTACGGTTTTTGAAACTGGATGTCTAAAAATTTCAGGATTGCATCGCTGAACCACGCCACATCGCTTGTGGAGCGTTCCATCAATTCATCGTAGGAAGCGATGGCGTGTTCGTCCATGAATCGCTTTAAGTTGCTATGTTCAATCTGTTCAGCCGATGGTCGCCAAACGATTTCGCCGCCAAAATCAAATTTTTCAGACACAGTTCCTCCGGAAGTTTGCAAGTGGGTAAGTTGCAAGTAGCAAGTTTGTAAGTGTGCAAGTCTTACTTGCTACTTGCATACTTGCATACTTGCATACTTGCTCGCTTGCCTCTTTTACTCCCAATTCTTTGAATCCAGCATCATGCGTGACAAAATCATGCCCACATCGTCGTAATTGGTGAGCAGTTGTTCGTGTTCGCTCTTATCAAGGTAGCCACCATGGACGGCAAAATCGAGCCAGACCATCGTTTCGGTGACGGCCGATGTCGCTTTGCCCAGTTTTTCCACAAAATCATCGGGGGAAAGGCGGCGTTGTTGCCATGCTTGTGCCAACAGCACGCAAACTTGTCGTGAAGTGCGGCGCATCGGCGCGGTCAGTGCGTCACGTTCTTCTTCAGGCCACGTTTTTGAAAAATCGTAGATGTTTATCGCTGACTGGAAAGCCAGTTCGTATACCTTCAAATCCCAGTATGGTATCGTTTTCATGAGAGCCGCCTACTCGATAATTTCGCCTTCCAGTAATTCAACATCGTCGGGGACGATTTCGGATTCGCCAATGATGGCGGAGTCGTCAAGGGTGGGGAGAACTTTCTTGCCCATTCCACGCAAAACAAGGGCGAGAATGATGGAGCCGAGACCGATGAGGACGAGAATTGCGCCGAAAACAAACATCATAACGGCCGTT
>CAYSDT010000211.1:2772-5624 GCA_964429835.1 uncultured Ardenticatenaceae bacterium
AGGCCAAATCCAAAGGTGATGATGCCCTGAATGAGGACAGACCACCACACTTTGCCCCAGTTTTTCTTAAATTCTTGTGCTTCTGTTGTGTATGATTCCATGTTATTCCTATTTTAGAATGATCCGCAGATTTCGCAGATTTACGCAGATTTTTTAAGATACTAATCTGCGTAAATCTGTGAAATCTGCGGATGAAGTTTTTTAATCGTTTAGTTCAATAACGCCATTCGACAATACAACTACATCCCGTTCGGCGGCTTTGCTTTGGAAGAGGATGCGCGTGGGCGATTCTTGCCACATTTCGGTGATGATTGTTTCGCCAGGGAAGACGTGTTTTGTAAAACGGCCGTTTATACTCCCAAACCTAGCCCCATCATTGCCCCCATACTGCTTGAGAACAGCCCGCCCCGCAAAGCCATAGGTGCAAAGCCCATGTAAAATGGGGCGGTCGAAGCCGCCGAGTGCGGCCATTTGGGGGTCGGCGTGCAATGGATTGCGGTCGCCAGAGGCGAGACGGTATTGGAGGGCTTGATTAACGGCCGTTTTTTCCGAAACCACACTGTCTGGAGCGCGATCTGGGAGGGTGTACGCATTTGCTGTCCCCCGTTCGCCGCCAAATCCAGTCAGGCCGCGAATGAATACAGACAGGCGATTGAGTGCTAAATCACGGCCGTCTTGAGTAGCCGTGCGTACTTCGACGATGAGCAATGCGCCTTTGCCTTTGTCGTAAACTTCAGTGATTTGGGCGTGATGGTGCAGGGAGGCTTTGGGGGGTAACGGCCGTTTTAATTCCAAATAATGTTCGCCATGCAGCAACATCATCGGGTTAAAATCGAGACCCGGCACATCCATAAGACTCATCAATAGTTGGCTGGTGAATGTTACCCCGAAAAAGGGGATGGTTTGGAATTTGGCGTACAGTTCGTAGACGAATTTCAACTCGTCTATATCAATCGCGTCAGCCGCCGCACCGATGGACAGCGCGTATAAACTTGCATCTTTTTCGTCATACTGGCTGGTCATTGGCTTGAATTCGTAGCCAAGCACCTTGTCCAGATCGAGTGAGCCTTTGCCCGATGAATAACCCATGAATGCTCCGTGAAATTGTCAATGATCAATTGTTAATGGTCAATTGTCAATGAGGGGTGTTGAAGAAAGGGGATTGTACACTGATTACGCTGATTTCACTGATAGAAAAGTCTTAAATCAGTGGAATCAGTGACCCCTTTCGTTTAGTTTGTTAATTTGGGATTGTTGCGATGGCGATCTTTGTCGCGGATCGTCTTTTTTGCCATATTCTTGTGAAAAGCGGCCGTTAAATCTATGCCCGTCTGGTTTGCCAAGCAGACCAGCACAAAAAATACATCGGCTAACTCATCCCCTAATTCACTTCCCTCGTCCGATTTTTTAAAACTTTGTTCACCATAAATGCGTGACATGAGCCGTGCGACTTCGCCGACTTCTTCCATTAAGATGGCGGTGTTGGTCAATTCCGAAAAATAACGCACGCCAATATCTTTGACCCACGCATCAACTTCGTTTTGGCATCCTTGCAATGTGATTTCTGACATAATGTTTCTGTGGGGGGCGGTTCACGAACCGCCCCTACGAATGATTTATTGTACTGTAAAGGTGATGTCAAATGACATATTGTAACTTTCGGGTGGGGTTGTGGGTGTGATGACGATGAGATAGTCGCCTTGATAGGGCAGTGACATGGACACATCGTTATTTGCTTGCCCGTTTACACCTGTGATGGGCATGGAGTTGCCATTGGTGTCATGCACGGTAATCATCAGAAATTCTGCACTGGAGCGGGTGACGATTTGCATCGTTTGCCCAGCCATCGCTGCCAAAACGAACTGTTTTGGTTGCCCATGATCAATCGCGCTGGAAAGGGATGCGGAAACTGCGCCGGGCGCAAAGATGACGCGCTCTGGTGTGGTGGAAGGCGGCACGGGGGCGGGACTGGTGTCTGCGCCGGGAATAATCAGCACTTGCCCTGTGTAAACATTGTCGCTGCTCATCCCGTTCGCAGATTTAATCTGTTCGGTGGAGACGTTGAAGCGTAAGCCGATGGAGTAGAGGGTGTCACCAGCGGCGACGGTGTAGTTGGGTGCGGCGTATGTGCCATTTGCATGGACTCTAGCTCCGCCGTCAACCACACTGCCATCGGTTGGCGGCACGGGGGTGGGATCGACTGGTGGAACGGCCGTTGGGTTTTCTGTCACAGGCGGCATGGCTGTGGGGACGATGGCATTTACCGAGATGAAGGTCATCGTGCCGCTGTCAGCCATCAATTCAATTTGTAAACGGCCGTTTGTAATACTGTACAACGCCGCCCCGCCTAAATAGCTTAAAAATTGCTCGCTATTTGATTCTGGCGAACAAGCAACTCTTGTTGTCGGGCCTAATGCGATGGACATATTGCTACCATCAGCAGTGTATGTTCCGCTGGCATTATTACAATCTGCTTTCACTTGCATTGTGCCGTCTGGCTGGAAATCGACGGTGTAATTTTGCGGATCGGTGACTGGTATTTCACCTGCCGATTGATCCATAAAACTGACCCATTGCCACGCTTGGGCAGTCAGGGCATCGTCGGTGATTGCGGCGGCGGGTTGGGTTGGTTGTACAAGGTCTGCCGTTTCTTCCCCTGTTTCTTCCGTTGACTCTTCATCATCGCCGCCGCAGGCAGCTACGGTGAATAGTAAAATGAATAGTAATAGCAACATTTTTGCTTTGTTTTTCATGGTTCTTCTCCTTAGATTATCAGGTGTTGTTTGTGTACTGCGAGGGTAGTATAGCAAATCTTGTTGATATGCCTAAAATGGATGGTTAATAGGGTGCAT
>CAYSDT010000212.1:0-5609 GCA_964429835.1 uncultured Ardenticatenaceae bacterium
ACCAACGGCCGTTTCGCTTCATTCAACAACGGCCGTTAGCGAAAATGTACCAGTCTTACTATTGGTTTTATTAGGGATTTTGTTGCTGGTTGGCACAACGGCCGTTTTGCGGCAAAAAATTTAATCAACTGTACAAGTAAATGCTGAGATTTTCCCGATTCGTGTTCCTTCCCAAGTACATGAATCGGGAAAAATTAAGGGAGTTTCAATGCAACCATCAAAAAAGAATCCACAAGGCAAAAAGCATCTTGTTATTTCATTACTCGCAGGGTTATTACTTATAACAACCCTGTTTTCTATTCTGCCAGCCAATGCACGGGATGCAGAGGTTGGGCAGTCCGTGCATGTTGATGTGCAGTTTTCACCATCGCCTGACGAGGGGATGATGGGGGGAGAAACGGCCGTTTCCCAACCCCAATCCTCCCCCGACATCAGCGGCCCCTTCGTCACCCAATCCATTTACCCTGTTACGCGCAACATGGGCGACGTATCCGAATTCCCCCCGCAATTGCACAATAGCGGCGACGAAATTCAACAAGGGCAACAAGTTGATCTGGCAATTCCCGATGCCCCGTCGCCTGCCAGCGCATCATCAAGAGAACCAGCGCAAGTTACCAGCCTGACAACGCCCGATGTCAATTTTGCTGGCCTTGACTTTGCCCATTGGGGAACAGGCTGGCCGCCCGACCCCAATGGCGATGTCGGCCCTAACCATTTCATCCAAACCGTCAATACCTCCATCGGCATTTTTGACAAAGCGGGCAACCAGCTTAAAGCGGTCACCTTTAACGAATTTTTCGACGGCACAAACACCCCTTGCGATGCACACGGAAAAGGCGACCCCATCGTTCTGTACGATGCCATTGCCGACCGTTGGCTTATCACCGAAATGTCATGGCAGCACGACACGGGGCCGTATTACCAATGTCTCGCCCTCTCCGCCAGCGGCGACCCGATGGGTGACTGGTATCAATGGGGCTATCTGATCAGTTACGCCCGCTGGAACGATTATTCCAAAATGGGTGTATGGGATGATGGTTACTATTTGACCAGCAATATGTTCCATTATTTTTCCAGCGACAGGGAAAACGTGCGCGTAACCGCCTTCGACCGCAACACGATGCTTGCTGGTGGCCCCATGCGGGCGATCTATTTCGATATGGTGGATTATAATTCCACCAACTATTACTCCAATCTTCTGCCCGCCAATCTGCGCGGGCCGCTCCCGCCCGATGGTTCACCCGCTTACTTTGCGGCCATTAAAGACAATGACAACAACGGGCCGCTCCGCATATGGGAATTTCATACCGATTGGGATACGCCGTCAAATTCCACTTTTACTGGCCCAACCAACATAGCCGTGCCATTTTTTGCGACTAATCTAGACTGTTGGGGCAGCAGCGGGCGGGAATGTATCCCGCAGCGTGATACCAGCAAGGGAGTAGCCGCCATCCACAACAAATTGATGATGCAGTTGCAATACCGCAACTTTGGCGACTATGAATCCTTATGGGCAAATCATACGATTGATGCTGATTCTGGCCGTGATTTGGCTGGCGCACGGTGGTATGAAGTACGCGATCCCGGCGGCTCACCGTCGATGTATCAATCGGGTACACAGGGCGGTTTTGCCGGCGATTTAACGGAACGCTGGATGGCTAGTTTGGCGGTTGATGGTCAAGGAAATATGGCGATAGGGTACAGCGCGTCCAGCAGCACCCTCTACCCATCCATCCGCTATGCCGGGCGATTGGCTTCTGATTCTTTAGGCGTATTGCAACAGGAACTTACGATGACGCTTGGCTCTGGTTCACAAGCCAGCACCCATCGCTGGGGCGATTACACCTCAATGACGATTGATCCAGTGGATGATTGCACCTTCTGGCACACGAACGAATACTACACGGAAACCAATCCTTCTCTGGGCAATTGGCAGACTCGTGTCGGGTCGTTCAAATTCAGCGAATGTACGTCTAATTCCCTCTACGGCTCCATCACCGATGCCAGCACAACGGATGCCGTTAATAATGCGGTGGTGATGGTGACAAATCCATCATCAAACAGTGTTTATATGCGTACAAGCGGGACGGATGGAAGCTATCAATTGCCAGTGGAAACGGCCGTTTACAGTATCACCGCCTTCGCTTACGGTTATCAACCCGCCACCATCACCGCCACCGTTTCTGGAGACACACAAGCGGACATCTCCTTGACCGCCGCCCCCTTCTACGATCTCAGCGGAGTCGTCACCGATGCCCAAACAGGCCATCCATTACGCGCCCGAATCTTTGTACTGGGCGATCCCGTCAGCCCCCCTGCTCCCAATAATCAAACATGGAGCAACGCCCTTAACGGCGATTACGCGCTCAATCTTGCCTCTGGCATCAGCTACACCCTGTTGATAGAAGCGGATGGGTACGCATCCAAACAACTTGTTTTTGGACAATTAAGTGGAAATACGGCCGAAAACATCACCCTTTCACCCGATTTAATCGCCTGCACCGCGTCTGGTTATGAATTTATCGGCTTGAAGGAGGATTTTGAAACGTGGCCGCCCTCTGGCTGGACAATCGGTAAGGCTACCAGCGCATCCAGCGGTTTGCAATGGGATTGGAACGGCGGTGATGGTGGACACGGCGATTATCTGGATGGAAACTATACCGGTGGCAGCGGTTTTGCCGCCACTGTTAACAGCGACCGCAATGCGGGGGTTCCTTACAAAACCTGGTTACGTCCGCCGATGATTGACCTTTCAACCTACCCCACCACCACCCTTACCTACCGTCTGAACTATCAAGATGGCGACGCTGACACCAACCGCGACCAGTTGAATGTGACTATTAGACTTAATGGCGGTAGTTGGATTGATTTACACACCCCCTACAGAACCGATCAAGGTGAACTTTATAATGTTCCCGGCAGCGTTAAAAGTATAGACCTTTCCGCCTATTCGTCGGAGACACGGGTGGAATTGAGTTGGTATTACAATACAGACCGAACAGACCCCCATAACTGGTATGCACAGGTAGACGAGGTGCGTTTGGGCGTTTGTCAGCCGATTGCGGACGCTGTTTTTCTGCAACCAGAACAAACCATAACTGAAGGATGCTCTGGCAAGCCGCAGACCCATCAGCTAACTTTCAGTAATCGCAGTGGTTCAGATGATACCGCCAACATCACCTACACCACATCGCCATCAATTACGGTAGATGCCATCCCCGCCACATTGGGGATTATTCCTAATGGCGGCACGGCCGCTTTTGATGTGACGACGAGCATGGATGGGTGTATGTCGGCTGGCAGCACGGTTGTAACGATAACGGCCGTTCTTGAAAATAACCCATCCTACACCAGCACGTCAACCATCAGTCAACGGGCGGTGACAACCGCGTGGGAAGCAGTCACTGGCCCCCTCAAGCCGCGCAGTGACCAAGCCGTCATCGCCACCGATGCGTATTTGTACCAAATCGGCGGCACATCCAGCGTTCGATCAGAAGAATCAGCCCGCTACGCTTATCGTTATGATCCCGCCGACAATTCATGGTTGACGGTTTCGCCCGTCATCACCCCCGTCCGCCGCATTGACGGCGCGGCGGTCAGCAACAATATCTACATTTTGGGCGGGCTGGCTTACGATGATGGCGTTGGTGAATATACCGACCGCTTTGTACAAATTTACGACGAAGTGAGTGATAGCTGGCGTGGCGGGGCAGAAGCAGCCGAGTACCGTTCTGCTTACGCCGCCGTTGCTGTCGGCGATTCTATCTATCGCATTGGCGGTAAACCCCGCTTGTCTGGCGCAACGACAACGGTGGATGTGTACAACACCGTCGCCGATAATTGGAACAATCCAACCGATCCCGCCGATTACGCATGGACAGTCGTTTGGCCGTGCGCGGGTGAAATTGACGGCAACATTTACGTTGCGGGCGGCACTGATTTGACAACAGATCGCAGGGAAACGGCCGTTTATAACCCCCTTATGAACGCATGGAACGACGGCGCGATGGCCGATCTGCCCGTCACCTTGTACGGCGCGGCCGATTTTGTCTTAAATGGCAGACTGTACTGCGCTGGCGGTGTGCAAGATGGCGAAGTCAGCGCGGCCGTCTGGGCTTACGATCCCATCGACAATGAATGGACACGCGAAGGCGATTTGAGCGATGCACGTTACCGTCTGGAAGGGGATGTTCTTGGCGGCGCGGGATACGCCGAAGACGGCTGGGATCCGTATTATTCATACTCAACCGCCGCACTGGATCGCACCATTGGCTGCGCCTCTTGTTTAGCAATTGAAAAGCGGATTACGCCGACGGTGGGCGTTCCCAGTGATGCAATCACCTATACATTGACTTTTTCTAACACAAGCGGGGAAACGGCCGTTGGTGTTGTTATCACCGACCATATTCCCATCAGTGTGACCAACGTAAACATCGTCAGCAGCGTCCCCATCACGCCACATATTGGCACAGCTTATGTCTGGGATGTGGGGGAGATGGCGTGCGGCAGCAACGGCATCATCACCGTTACTGGCATTCTCAGCAGTCCGTTAGCGGCGGGGACGTTCACAAACACGGCCGTTATTCACAGCGAAAACGGCGCGTCACCAATCAGTAGTAACGGCGTGGGATTCACCGTTTTCAATGTGCCGCCCGTCGCCTTGCCCGATGTGTACACGACGACGCAAGCTGTCCCGCTTTCCATCGCCGCGTCTGGTGTGTTAAGCAATGATGTGGATGCGAATGGAGATGTATTAACGGCCGTTCTTAGTGATACCGTAAGCAGCGGACTTCTCACACTATCGCCCGATGGCGGTTTCGTTTACACGCCTACAGTCAGCTTTTGCGGCATGGATGGGTTCAGTTATTGGGCTGATGATGAAACGGCCGTTTCCAATCCAGTCACAGTCACACTCAATGTCACTTGTATTTCCCACGAGCTAACCGTCACCATAAATGGGACGGGAAGCGGCACGGTCAACCTTAATCCACCAAACACGAATTGCACGGGCGATTGCAGTGAGATGTATGCGTATGGAACGGCCGTTACCCTCACCGCCTCAGCCGACACAGGTTCCACCTTCACAGGATGGAGCGGCGATTGTACGGATACGAACTGCACCGTGACAATGGATGCCGCACACAACATAACCGCAACATTTGACTTGAAAATGTTCTACATTTTCTTACCTGTGATTCTCAAGTAAATACACCCTATTTGTAAGTGCGTCGCACCTAGCACAGTTTGGCCTAAGTTCTTGGATGTTTTAAGCGCAGGGCATGGCAACGCCATGCCCCTACTGTACGGGTTTGGCGTTGCCAAACCCAACCTCCAAGAACTTCCGCCAGCGTGTACTAGCAGGTGTGTCGCACTTACAAATCAATCCACTTTTGCATTTCCCCTTATTTATGTAACACTCCCCACATTGACAACAATCTGATAAATAATGAATAATCAATAATCAATTTTTAATTGTGAATGGGGCGCGTGTTTTCATTCATTATTAATTATTCCCAATTCATTATTCATTATTTTCTTTTCTATGCGTATCTTAATGCTTTCCAAAGCGTGCCTTGTGGGCGCGTACCAAACCAAACTCGAAGCCATCG
>CAYSDT010000213.1:0-5604 GCA_964429835.1 uncultured Ardenticatenaceae bacterium
GGGGTGGCGACTTTGGTCAGCGCGTCCAGTTGGGCGGGTTTTTCGCCTTCACGCACAAATGAAGCCGCTTCCACATTGGCGGCATAGTCGCAGCTTTCGCAGGCGATGAAGCTATCTTCGCCCTGTTCGTGGGGGATGACGAACTCTTGGGAGGCTGTGCCGCCCATATTGCCAGAATCAGCATTAACGGCCGTTACTTTCACCCCGCACCGCTCAAAAATGTTGAAATACGCCTGCACCATCGCTGGATAATACTCGTCCAGCGCGGCTTCGCTCACGTCCATGCTGTACGCATCTTTCATCACAAATTCGCGTAAGCGCAGCAAGCCGCCCCGCGCCCGCCGCTCATCACGGAACTTTTTGCTGATGTGATATACCATCTGCGGCATGTCACGGTAGCTGTTGATTTCACGCAACGCCAAATCGACCACAATCTCTTCGTGCGTGGGCGATAGGGCGTATTCACGGTTGCCCGCTTTGAACTTGAACAACACGTCCACGCTGTCCCATCGCCCCGTCGCTTGCCACAAGGCGGCTGGGTTTAGATTGGGCATCCACATTTCCTGCCCGTCAATTGCGTCCATCTCCTCCGACATAATTTGCCAGATTTTACGAATGACGCGATAGCCGAAGGGCATGAACGTGTAAATACCCGCGCCTGTTGATCGAATAAAATTAGCACGGATAAGGAGTTGGTGACTGATCATTTCCGCGTCAGCAGGTGCTTCGCGGAGAGTTTTACCGAATGTTTTTGAAAGTTTCATAAGTTATGCCTAAATACTATAAAAATATGTTATACTATGGTTAATCCATTTATTGGAGTTTGATGTGCGCTGATAGCTTTGCTGGAGTACATCGGAACACCCTTCGGGGTGTTTTTTTATGGAAGCATTTTCTTCCCATACCCCACTATTTTCCCCGCTGGCGAACGATTATATTTATCTTGGTTTAATATCTTTGCTACCTGACGTGCATATTCTGAATTTTGCTTCTCCACATAGTTTTGTTGCGCTAACCAATCATAATGTGCTGCATGTGCCAGCAAATCTGCCAATTGCAATCCTGCAACGTTGGTTGATTTTCTTCTAATTTTTATTTTTCGAGAGGTGAGATGCGCTTGAAAAGCTGACGCGGGTACAAAATTAGTGCCATTTTCAAATAATTGCGTGAATGATTCAGATAATTTTCGATCTGGCTTACTCCCTCTTGCCTCAATCATTACATCACCACGTAATTGATGGGACTGTAAATATAAAATATACCTTTCCAACAACACTGCTAAACAATAATGGTATGGTTCATATCGCCATACAGAATAATCTTGCAAATGTTTCCGTTTATCTATGGTGATAATGATGGTTGTATATTCCCACTTTTGATACATTGCCAACATCGTATCCGCAAATTTTCCCCGTTTTTCCTTATCGCCATATAACGAACTAAAAACACCTCTGTAGCGAACAATATCCTTGCGATGAAAAATGATTGGTTCATCAGGGTCTTTCTGGAAAAACTGTTGCTTAATTTTCTGCACGTCTGGCTGAATCACGTTGAGCATATGATGCCCATTTGTAATCACACCAAAAAGGGTGAGAAACCGCTCGTTCTCTTCGAGCGATTCCTTCATCGTGTGATTACCTACTTCATCAATGTAGATTCTGTGCAAATGGCGCATACGGTTTAGTATGCCCGACCGAACAACGCTTGTTTTGTTGCTGGTTTGCCCGTCAAGAAGCAAACACCTTCGCCGTCGGGTTGATCGAAGGGGATGCAGCGGATGGTCGCTTTGCACTCTTCTTTGACGCGGGTTTCGTCGGCGTTGTCGCCAGCCCACCATGCACGGGCAAATCCAGTTTTAACGGCCGTTTTCAACCCATCATAATCCGTCACCTCGTGGATATTATCATCGCGGAAGGTCGTCGCCCGTTCCAGCAGCGTTTGCTGGATGTCGTCAAGCAAATCCAGCACCACTTGCGTCAATCCGTCTTGGGAAACAAACACCTTGCCTTCACGTCCCGGCACATCACGGCGGGCGAGGGCAACGCTGTTTTTGGCAACATCACGCGGGCCGATTTCAATGCGGGCAGGCACGCCGCGCAACTCCCAATCATTAAATTTATAGCCGGGGCTAAGATTGTCGCGGTCGTCCATCTTCACACGCACCCCCGCCGCTGTTAATTCATCAAAAATGCGCTGGGCGACGGGTAAAACGGCCGTTTTCTCCTTTTCCTTTCTCGCAATCGGCACAATCACCACCTGATACGGCGCAAGGCGCGGCGGCATGATGATGCCGTGATCATCCCCGTGCGTCATAATAATCGCCCCGATAAAACGTGCGCTTAACCCCCACGAAGTCGTCCAGCAATGCTGCTTTTTCTGCGTATGATCCAGATATTCAATATCAAACGCTTTGGCAAAATTCTGCCCCAAATTATGAGATGTGCCGGATTGTAACGCTTTGCCGTCACCCATCATCGCTTCAATGGTAAACGTCTGCACTGCACCCGCAAACCGCTCCATCTCCGTTTTCTCGCCCTGAATAACAGGGATGGCCGCTTCGTTGATGGCAAAATCAGCGTACACATCCAACATCATGCGCGTGCGCTCGTCCGCCTCCGCTTCTGTTGCGTGGGCGGTATGCCCCTCTTGCCAATAAAATTCCGTCGTGCGTAAAAACAACTTCGTTCGTTTTTCCCAGCGTACAACACTGTTCCACAAGTTGATGAGGATCGGCAAATCACGGTAACTTTCAACCCATTTAGCGTAAGTATGCCCAATAATCGTCTCCGATGTGGGACGGACGACGATTGGCTCGGCCAACTCCTGTCCGCCGCCAATGGTGACGACGGCCAATTCGGGCGCAAACCCTTCAACATGACTGGCTTCTTTTTGCAAAAAGCTCATCGGGATGAACATCGGGAAACCCGCGTTTTGCACACCCGTCGCCTTGAAACGCTTGTCCAAAGCGGCTTGCAAATTTTCCCATAACGCCCAGCCATACGGCTTGACGATCATCGTGCCGCGCACGGGGCCGTGTTCAGCCATATCCGCCCGTTGGACGACGCTGTTATACCATTCATTAAAATCTTCGCTGCGGGGTGTAAGTTTATCTTTGATTGCCATTGGTTTACCTGCCTTATTTAAAACACAAGATGTGTTAGTTTGTCATTTCAGGGGAGTATAGCAATCTACAAATTGTGCGTCAAAAGCGGGGGCGATGGGGAAAAACGGCCGTTTGCCTCCCACCTTCCTTCAATAACAGTTAAAAAGATGATCATAATGAGAATATGACATTTGTCATAGGGCAAAATCGAGAAAATTGTGTATCATTACGCCCTGCTTGTGGACGATCTTGTCCGCAACCCATTAAAATTATTAACCCATTAGAATCAGTGCAACTTACGACCTGACAGGTTTAACAAAAACCTGTCAGGTCTACGCCTATGAATTTGGCAATTGCACTACATTAAGGAGATTAACTCAAATGATTACCCCCACCCCATTAACGTTGTTGAGACCCGTTCCCAGCGACATTGACATCGCCCAAGCGGCGACGTTAAAACCCATCGCCCAAGTTGCCGAAGAAATCGGCATTTTGCCCGAAGAGTTGGAACTGCACGGCGAATACAAAGCCAAAGTCCGCCTTTCCGTGCGTGACCGTCTTGCCGATCAACCCAACGGCAAATATATCGATGTGACCGCCATTACCCCCACCCCGCTGGGCGAAGGTAAAACGACGACCACCGTCGGCCTCAGTCAAGCATTGGGCGCACATTTAGGACAAAATGTAGTGACCTGCATCCGTCAACCCTCCCAAGGGCCAACCTTTGGTATCAAAGGTGGCGCGGCTGGCGGCGGTTACGCCCAAATCATCCCGATGGAAGATTTTAACTTGCATCTGACAGGCGACATCCACGCCATCACCGCATCCAACAACCTGTTGGCAGCCGCGATTGATACACGGATGCACCACGAGTCCTATCAAAAAGACGCGGGCTTGTTCAAACGCCTTTGCCCCACTGCCAAAGATGGCAGCCGCAAATTCTCGCCTGTCATGTTGCGTCGTTTGGAAAAATTAGGCATCAGTAAAACCAACCCCGATGATTTAACCGACGAAGAAATCACCCAATTTGTCCGCTTGGACATCGACCCCGATACCATCACTTGGCGGCGCGTCGTGGACATCAACGACCGCTATCTGCGCGGTATCACCGTTGGTAAAGGGCCGAAAGAAAAATTTGAGCGTGAAACAGGCTTCGACATCACCGTTGCCAGTGAAATCATGGCAATTTTGGCCTTAACCACCAGCCTCGCCGACATGCGCGAACGCTTGGGCGCAATGGTCATCGGCCAAAGCCGCTCTGGCGCAGCCATCACCGCTGACGATCTTGGTATTGGCGGCGCATTGACGGTATTGATGAAAGATGCCATCACCCCCACGCTGATGCAGACGTTGGAAGGCACGCCCGCACTCGTTCACGCTGGCCCCTTCGCCAACATCGCACACGGCAACAGCTCCATCATTGCTGACCAAATCGCTTTGAAATTGGTCGGGAAAGATGGGTATGTGCTGACCGAATCTGGCTTCGGTGCTGATATTGGTATGGAGAAATTCTTCGACATCAAATGCCGTTACAGCGGCCTCGTCCCCGACGCGGTTGTACTGGTAGCGACGATTCGCGCTTTGAAAATGCACGGTGGCGGCCCCAAAGTTGTGGCTGGACGGCCGTTAGCCCGTGAATACACCGAAGAAAATCTGGAACTGTTGGAAGCTGGATGTGTGAACATGGTCGCCCACATCAAAAACGCAATGCGTTTTGGTGTCCCCGTCGTCGTCGCCGTCAATCGTTTCACCGATGACACGGATGCGGAAATTGATATGGTTCGGAAAATTGCAATAGAAGCTGGCGCGGTAGATGCTGTCATGTCCAACCATTGGGCAGATGGCGGTGCAGGTTCGGTTGAATTGGGCAAAGCGGTCATGGCCGCCTGTGAACAACCATCCGATTTCAAATTCCTTTACCCGCTGGATATTTCCATTAAAGAGAAAATCGAAATCATCGCCAAAACAATTTATGGCGCAGATGGTGTCTCTTATTCCGAAACGGCCGAAGAGCAAATCGCCACCTACACCCGTCTTGGGTTCGATGGCTTGCCCATCTGCATGGCAAAAACGCATCTCAGCTTGAGCCATGATCCCGTTTTGAAAGGTGCGCCGACCGGCTTCACCGTCCCGATTCGTGAGATTCGTGCCAGCGTTGGTGCGGGCTTCCTCTACCCCCTCGTTGGGGCGATGAGTACGATGCCTGGTTTGCCAACACGGCCGTCTTTCTACGATGTTGACCTTGATCTGGAAACGGGTCAGGTTGTTGGTTTGTTCTAAAAACTGACTAAGAATGGTTCACTCTTCCACGAGTGAACCATCCTGCGTAACAAAAAAGAGGCTATTCCTGAATTGGAATAGCCTCTTTTTTGTTGCTTGTTTAGACATAGTTCATTTTATGCGAAATCATCGTAACATCTCAATAACTTGGGGGAAAGACCTGACTGGTTTCATCAAGACCTCTTGTTTTACACGAGTATCTTTGAAAAACCTGTCAGGTC
>CAYSDT010000214.1:0-5593 GCA_964429835.1 uncultured Ardenticatenaceae bacterium
TACGGTGTCGGCTACCGACTGGAGCAAGTGGAACGATGAACAAATGCACTGCCTTGCTATCCATGTGTTGTGTTCACTCGACGCAGAGCGTCGAAAATCAGCATTCCACGCAGAGCGTGGAAAGAGGAGGTTGAGCGATGAATCGACTATGGGTACGGTTGAGCTTGGCGTTTAGCGGCGTGGTTTTGACTGTTATTCTCACTTTGGGCGCGTCTGTCCACCTCACAGGCGGACGGCCGTCTGAATTGGACAATTGGACATCTTACGATTTAACGGATGCCGAGATTGAAGCTATTGAATTTTTAGAAACGCGGGAAGTTTATGGGCGGATAGCTGAACAACAGTCGCGACAGGCTGTGCCGATTGCTGTCATTTATGTTGCCGCCATAACGGCCGTTGCTGCCATTGTAGCGGGGGCGATAATGAGTCGTCATCTAACACGGCCGTTGGAATCATTGCAACTGGGCGCACAGGCAATTAGCGATAATCAACTCGATCATCGGGTTAAGGTGACGGGATCGACGGAGATGCGGCAGGTGGCGCAGACGTTCAATCAAATGGCGGACGAGTTGGAAACGGCCGAAACATTACGCCAAAACCTGCTGGCCGATGTGGCGCATGAATTACGCCATCCATTGCATATTCTCAAGGGCAATTTACGCGCCATTTTGGACGATGTGTACCCGCTAAACAAGGAAGAAATCGCCCGATTGGTTGACCAGACGAACCATATGACGGCGTTGATCAATGATTTGCATGAGTTGGCGCAGGCGGAGGCGCGGCAGTTGCCGATGTACAAGCAAGAGGTGGACATCGCGCAGTTGGTGAAGGAGATAACGGCCGTTTTCAAACCAGCCGCCCTCGCCAAACAGATCGATCTGCAAGTGGAATTGCTCGGCACAATGCCGATGCTGAACGTGGATCCATCCCGCATTCGGCAAGTATTGCACAATTTATTGGACAATGGATTGAGGCATACGGGAATAAACGGCCGTGTTCACCTTACCGTTGAGCAAGCCGAAAACGGCCTGCAAATCCGCATCGCCGACAGCGGCACAGGCATCCGCGCCGACGAATTGCCCCACGTTTTCGACCGCTTTTACCGCGCCGACAACGCCCGCAGTCGTGGACAAGACGGCGCGGGGCTGGGATTAGCCATCGCCCGCGCCATCGTGGAAGCGCACGACGGTCACATCAGCGCAACCAGCGCAGGCGCGGGGTTGGGCAGTACGTTTATCGTCTGGCTGCCGATTTTGCGATAGAGATTGGAGATATAGAAAATCCCTATCTCCCCTGCCCCCCATCTTCCCTCCACTTCTGGTAATCACCCCATTTCTACGCTAAACTTTGCCACAGGAGACATAATTATGATGGAAACAAACGGCAAATTCTATTTAGGACGCACACACGACCCCGCGACTGGCACAACTGGCAGCGAACCGCTTTTTTACGACCCCGACGACCTGACCACCCACGCCGTCGTCGTTGGCATGACTGGTTCTGGCAAAACTGGCCTTTGCCTTGACCTGCTGGAAGAAGCCGCCCTCAACGACATCCCCGCCCTGATGATTGACCCCAAAGGGGACATCACCAACGCCCTGTTGCACTTTCCCGACTTACGGCCGTCTGATTTTCAACCGTGGATTAACCCTGACGATGCCCGTCGGGATGGGAAAACAGTGGAGGAAAAAGCGGAAGAAACGGCCGTTTTCTGGCGCAACGGTCTCGAAAAATGGGACATTCAGCCCGAACGCATCCAAGCATTAAACGACAGTGCCGACTTTTCCATCTACACACCCGGCTCCACCGCTGGATACCCGCTGAGCATCCTCGCCTCGCTGGCCGCGCCCCAAATGGATTGGGACGCAAACAAAGAGAGCTTGCGCGAACAAATTTCAGGCACAGTCACCGCCCTGCTGAACTTAATCGGCCTCAAAAACATCGACCCCGTGCGCTCTCGTGAGCATATTTTGCTGGCAAATATCTTTGAAACCGCATGGCAGCAAGGGCAAGACCTCGATTTAGGCGAACTGATCATGCAAACGCAATCGCCCCCTTTTGAAAAGCTGGGCGTTTTTGACATCGACCGCTTTTTCCCCGAAAAAGACCGCTTCGATTTGGCGATGGCACTCAACAACATCCTCGCCGCCCCCGCTTTTCAAACATGGATCGAAGGCGAACCGCTGGACATTGAGCGGCTTCTCTATGCGAAAGACGGCAAACCGCGCCACACTATTTTTTACATCGCCCATCTGCCAGAAGCGGAGCGGATGTTTTTTGTGACGCTGTTTTATTCGGCGGTGGAAAGCTGGATGCGGGCGCAAAAGGGGACAACATCGCTGCGGGCGTTAATCTATTTTGACGAGATATTTGGCTATCTGCCCGCCACTGGCAACCCACCCTCAAAAAAGCCGATGCTGCGAATGCTCAAACGGGCGCGGGCGTTTGGCGTGGGGATGGTTCTGGCAACACAAAACCCAGTAGACATTGATTACAAGGCACTTTCCAACGCAGGGACGTGGTTTATCGGCAAACTCGGCACCGATCAAGACAAAAAACGGCTGCTCGACGGCTTGGCTTCCACTGGTTCGGGCGGGATGGATCGGCGTGAATATGACGACCTGATTTCGGCCATCGGCAAACGTGTGTTTGTGTTGCGAAATGTGCATCAAAAACGGCCGTTACTCTTCCAAACCCGCTGGGCGATGAATTACCTCGCCGGCCCCGCAACCCGCGCTCAAATTCCAGCACTAAACGACCTTGCTGGGGCGATGGGTGTTGGCGGCTCGTCACCCGTCAGCGACGCGGAAACGGTTATGATGCCACCGCCAATCGCCGACATTGAACCCTCCCTCCCCCTGCCCGGCTCAGAAACGCCACCAGCCGTTCCCGGCCGCACAAAAGCGTATTTTTTGCCAAACAACATCACCTTTGCGGAAGCGGCCAGCGGCCTTATGCCAGCAGAAACCATCACCCCCGCTGGCGTATTGTACCGCCCTGTTTTACTGGCGCAGGCTGAGTTGCGCGTGTTTAACCGCAAATATAATGTGGATGTGGCGTGGCAACAAACGGCCGTTATTCCCAATCCTGACCGTCGCGGCCTGATTCGTTGGCAGGATTATGACAGCCCTGCTGTCGATGCACGGCGATTGGATGATGTGATGGAAAACGGCCGTTTTGCCCCCCTCGACGCGCCGCTGAATGATGCCAAACAACGGCGAACCATGCGGACTGATTTCGCCGATTGGCTCTATCGGGAAATGGAAGTCACCGTAAAGGCGAATGAATCCTTGAAAGTGTACGCGGGTCCAAACATCGCTGCCGATGAATTTGAACGCCTCTGCGCGGAGGCGGCGCAAGCAAAAGCGGATGTCGAATTGGACAGAATTGAAGCCCGCTATGAGCGAAAAATCGAAGCCATTAAAAAGAAGCTATCCCGCGAAGAGGTAGAACTACGCGAAGATGAGTCCGAGCTTTCCCATCGCAAAAAGGAAGAGTTGTCCGCCCACGCTGGCACATTTTTCCGCATGTTTTCCAAGCGGCGCAGCTTATCGCCATCGCTCGCCAAGCGGCGCATGACCGAAAAAGCCAAGTTAGACGTTGAAGAATCAGTCGAAGCCATCGCCGATTTCAAGGCGGAATTGGCGGAAATGGCAGAAGAGATGGAGCGCGATTTGGCAGAAATACAGCAAAAATGGGGTGATGTCGCCGCCGATGTCACCGAATTTGGCGTTACACCATACAAAAAGGATATTGCGGTTGAACTTTTTGGCGTTGCTTGGCTGCCGTACTATCTGGTACAAAAAGATGGGGCGTTTGTGGAGTTGCCCGCCTGCGCTTTTTAACGCTGACAGACTGTCGGATAAAAGTTTTTGAACACTGATTACGCTGATTACATAGATAAAAAATCTGTGTTCATCTGTGCAATCAGTGTCCCATTCTACAATGTCACTTGACCTGTCACAAAGCGACGGGCGGTTTCGGCTAAAACGGCCGTTCCCAACGGAATCACACTTTCATCAATATCAAACGTGTCGGTGTGATGGTTACGCACGATGCCATCGGGCATAGACGCGCCCAACATCAACATCGCCCCCTTTGCTTTTTGCGCCATGTAGGCGAAATCTTCCGCGCCCATGCCGAATTCAATGTCAGAAACGGCCGTTTCTCCCACCAATTCCCGCGCCACATCACGCATCCAGCCATTCACCACCGGCGCATTGTAAAGCGCAGGATACCCTTTCATAATGTTCAATTCGTAGCCGCCGCCCAGCACTTCGCTGATTTTCAACGCGGTTTCAATCTCCGCCCACAACTGCTGACGCACCTCATCTTGGAACGAGCGAATCGTTCCCAAAAGTGTCACCTCATTGGGGATGACATTATGGATATTGCCGCCGCACACCTGCCCCAGACTGATCACGCTGGGGCGCAACGGGTCAATGCGCCGCGATTGAATCGCGTATAGGGCGTTCAAAATCGGCCCCAACATAAACAACGGATCGCTGCCCGCGTGTGGATACGCACCGTGTCCGCCATCGCCCAAAATACGCGCTTCAAACATATCGACGGCGGCCATGCTGTACTCATCTTGGAACATAAACACGCCGCTTGGCTCATCCGACCAGACATGCAGGGCGATGACGGCATCGACTCCATCCAATGCCCCGTCGCTGATCATCGCGGGTGCGCCGCTGATGCCATCTGCATCGGCCGCTTCTTCGGAAGGCTGGAAAAGCAGGCGCACATTGCCGTGCCAGCCGCCTTCGGCCAAGCTCTGTTTGAGCAGATGCGCCACGCCCAACAAGATGGCCGTGTGCGCGTCGTGGCCGCAAGCGTGCATCACGCCCGCGTTCTGCGACTTGTACGGCACGTCGTTTTTCTGCGTGATGGGCAGCGCGTCCATATCGGCGCGAATGGCGATGGTGGGGCCATCGCCCGTGCCGATTTGCGCGACCACGCCCGTGCGCCCCACTTCGATTTGGGGGTCAATACCCAACTCTTGCAGCGTGTCCGCAACCAATTTGGCCGTGCGGAACTCTTGAAAACTCAGTTCGGGGTGTTGATGGATGTCACGGCGTATGCGAATCAGTTCGGGGGCGATGGCTTGTGCTTTTTTTAACATAAATGTCTCCTTAATCTCATTCCACGCTCCGCGTGGAATGCCCTGCCAGACGCTCTGCGTCGCAGGGCAGGACGCAGAGCGTCCCGATTTTCTTTCCACGCAGAGCGTGGAAAGAGTTGGTTAGTTCCCAAATCGTTGCTCATACGCTTGCAAAAATTTATTGAAGCGTTGATGTGCGTAAGGGATGAATCGTATCTTTTGAATCGGTTCGACGGACAGCGGTAACGCCGCCATCGCATATTTATAATCAGATAAAATCAGCGTTGCTTTCGTATTTTGCAACAGTTTTTGAAATTCAAGCTCTCGCTTTTCGGGCGATGGGAACGTGGCGTTGTCCAAATAAGCGTTGATCAACACACCAAGCTCATGATCGCCAAATTCAGGCTCTGCAATCCGAAAATACGGATAATCGGGCTGTTTATGGCGCATCACCGTCTCCGCAAACAAGTTTGAAAAATCATACGCCTT
>CAYSDT010000215.1:0-2431 GCA_964429835.1 uncultured Ardenticatenaceae bacterium
TTAGCTTGATACATATGGGCGACCCTCGTGGTCGCCCAGAAAGCGTAAAGACCATTCTGTCGTAAATGAACCATGCCTATTTTGTATCTTCTCAGTATTTCGGGGAGACCTGACAGGTTTTTCAAAGGTACTCGTGTAAAACAAGAGGTCTTGGTGAAACCTGTCAGGTCTTTACCTCAAGTTATTGAGATGTTGCCCTATTTTTCTATTAGCATTTACCCGTATTCTCGTCCTATTATTTTTAATACGCCCCGCGCCCAAACAGAAGATGGGGGATCGTTTGCAATAAAATACGCAGATCAAACATGATTGACCAGTTCTCGATGTAATAAATATCGAGCAGACACAACTCATCAAACGTCAAATCCGAACGGCCGCTTACCTGCCATAACCCCGTCGCCCCGCCGATGACCGACAACCGTTGCCGCTGCCACGGCTTGTACTGGTCAACTTCATCTTGCAACGGCGGGCGCGGCCCGACCATGCTCATATGCCCCAAAAAGACGTTGAGCAACTGCGGCAACTCATCCAAGCTGGTTTTTCGTAAAAAACGGCCGCTTTTGGTTTGGCGTGGATCATCTTTGATTTTGAACAGGGGGCCGTCCGCCTCATTCATCTCCATCAACCCCTCTTTTTCATCTTCTGCACCATCAATCATGGAGCGGAATTTGACCATCATAAACGGCTTGCCATTGCGCCCCACTCGTGCAGAAGTGTAGAAAGTTGGCCCTTTTGAATCAATTCTGATCACAAGGGCGATGAGGCCGCCAATCAGCAGGGCTGGAATGGCAGCGACGGCAATTATGGTTAAATCGAGCGTCCGTTTTAGCACACGTTGCAAGCGACTAATGCCCACATCGCGCACGCTGAGGAGCGGAATGCCTGCCATATTGTTGAATTCGACGTTGTTGAGGTTCATTTGTAACAAGTCGGGGATGACTTGGGCGCGAACACCGTGTTGTTGGCATATTTGCGCCGCGTTTGTCATCTCTTGGTGCATTTCGCCCGGCAAGGCGATGAAAACGGTGTGCAAGCGGGGGTGATTGGTCAGCACGGCAGGCAAATCTGCCAGCACCCCCAAATTGGGAATGCGTTCAAGGCCGATGCTGTCTTCTAAACGGCCGTCTAAATATCCAATCGCCTTGAACCCCAAATCGCCGCGCACCAATAAGGTGCGAATCACGCCGCGCCCCGTTTCGCCCGCGCCAACGATGAGGGCTAAATCAACCGATTTCCCGCGCCGATATTGATAGTGCAAGACATTACGACGCACTAATCGCCCCAGCCCGACGAAAATAACGATGAATAGGAGCGTCCAGCCAAGCATCAGGCGTGAAAACGGGGTTGGTTGAAAAAAGAAGGTGGCGACGATGAAGAACCCCATCCCCGCCGCCGTGGCAATGGCGATGCGGGAAACTTCGTCAATCCAAAATTCGCCGCGCCGCCGCCGCCAGGCGCGATTTTGTCCGTATGCGAGAATCAGGAAGCCATTGAGGACGACGAGTTGGTCGATGTAATCGACGAAGGGGACGTAGAAATTTTCGGGGACGGCATACAGCCATTGCCAGTCGTAGCGCACGACATAGGCGAAGGCGAAGGCGAGGTTGATGAGAATGATGTCGGCCACAATCGTGGCGTAGCGCACGCTTTGTCTTTTCATAATCGGTGAAGATAGAGGAGGGAGATAGAGATAGAGGAATGGGAATTTAGCCAACCCATTATTCCATCAGAACGCCCACTCTATCTCTACACTCTACACTCTACTCTCTATCTCTTGTTGGTAAACAACGGCCGTTTCCATCCCAGCCCGTTCCCATGAAAATTTGGCCGCCTGTTGCAGCCCTTTTTGTCTCATTTCTTGTTGCAGGGGGGGCGATTGGGTAACGGCCGTTATTGCCTCAACCAACCCATCCACATCCTGCGGCGCAAACAGTCGTGCCGCCTCGCCCGCCGCCTCCGGAATCGAAGACGCATTCGAGGCGATGACAGGCGTGCCGCAAGCCATCGCTTCCACAACGGGCATTCCAAATCCCTCATAAACCGATGGGAAAACGAATGCCAACGCCGCATTATACCAAAGCGGCAACTCGTCATCAGGAACATAACCCGTGAAATGCACCCGCTTTTGTATCCCCAATTCCTCTATTCGCCGAAAAATCTCATCAAACAGCCATCCTTTGCCGCCAACTAAAACCAAATGCAACAACTCGTTCCCACGCAGAGCGTGGGAACGAGTTGTTGCGCGGGCAAATGCTTCCAATAAAACGGGGATGTTTTTGCGTGGCTGTAACGTGCCAACATGGAGCAAAAATCGCTCAGGAAGCTGCTTTTCTTGTCGAAACGCAGTCACTTCATCGACAGGCAGCGGTTTGTACGCCGCATCCACACCCGGATATACAACGCTGATGCGCTCCAGCGGCACATCGAAAAA
>CAYSDT010000215.1:2531-4235 GCA_964429835.1 uncultured Ardenticatenaceae bacterium
GGCAAATGGCGCAAGACTTGGGCGATGTATTGGTGAATGCCTGCCCGCCGATAGCTGTCCTCTGTGGAGAGCAGGTGGGCGTTTATGGTGATGTGAAAACGGCCGTTTTTTGCAGAAGTCATACTATTTCAACAACGCAGACGGGCAACTCCCCGTATATCCCGGCCGTATTTGCCACCAATCATTACATGAGCGCGTATCCTGAAACGCGCCCGTATCCGTAATGGCAACAACCATATCGCCCATGCCCGTCGTGCCAATCATTTTGCCTGCTGGCAACGCTGGCAAATTATAGCCAGACGATGGGTAATCATAACGAGGCCCATTTTCATCATCCAAAGATTCGTATAAAGCAAGCAAAGCAGGGTCGGTGCAAATGTTGTCAATATGGATGGTGTAGCCAACGGCCGATGTGTCCTCTCGTGTGTAATGCAAAGTGACGGTATTTTCATCGGCAAAAATGACGATCACTTCCGCGCCGCTACCAATGTCATAGCCAGAAGTTGGAACGTGCAAGGGTTCGTCGGGGGGAAGGGGGAAAGAAACGGCCGTTACTGCTGGAAATGGTATCGCATCGCCGCGTGTGCCAGGATTCGGTGAAGATGCCCAATTCCATCCATTCACCCGATGAAAATCAGCAAACGTGGGAACACGGTACGGACTAAAAAGCGTGGCAAATTGGGGCGGCTGTGTGGGATCACCAGAACCATAATCAATCAAATCACGCACAAGCGATGTGTCTGTGTTCGGCGCGTATCCACGCAATGCGATATTTTTATCGGCATGGGCATACGCAAAGCGCACGGGGTCATCTGCGTCATGTTGGTTAGCAGTGCCACCAACATAACTGTTCGTCGATGTATCTGCACAAGCAAATGCTTCTGGTACAAGCACAACTGGCAAATATGCTCTCGGCATCATCTCCCCCTCTTGCTCAGCACGAGAATGGGCGACGATGCCTAATGACACCATAAACAACATGGCAATGATGGATAATTTCTTCATCTACACCCCCTCTATCTCTAGCCCTACCCTCTATCCTTACTGTCATACGCAGAGGCGACGGCCAAATGCACCTGATTAACCAGCGTGTTAATCCGTTGCATGAGCTGGATGTTTTCTTGTGGGCGGATGTGTGTGCTTTCTGGCAGATGCAACGCCGCTTCGATCAGCTTGTCACGAAAAAAGAGCGACGCTCCAAGCGCGTCTTCCAATGACAGCCCTTCATCACGCACTAAACGGCCGTGTTCCAGTCCAATTTTTCGCGCCTCCGTCAACATATGCGCGTCATCCCCATTTCCAGAGATAAATTGCAGCACCATCCCCATTAAATCCCGCCCCAATTCACGATATTGCAGACGGCGTTCCTCGCCAATTGCCGTCATCCATCCCATAGAAGATTGCGTGTCAATGCCTTGCCGCGTATGGGTCAACGCCTTGTCCGCCCACTGTTCTGGTGGTGAGCTTTGCCCGCCCACTTCTGATTGGGATAAAAACGACTCTACCGACGACAGGGCAAAGCGACGATGGCCGCCGGGTGTCAAAATATAGGGAATTTGCCCCTTATTCGCCCAACGGCGCAACGTCGTGGGATGTACATTAAAGAGGTCGGCCGCTTGTGTCAGCGAAAGCCATGTTTCATTGGTTGATTGATCATTCATGCCTTCATTATACAAGTAGCAAGTGGCAAGCGGCAAGTGGGCA
>CAYSDT010000215.1:4335-5591 GCA_964429835.1 uncultured Ardenticatenaceae bacterium
AAAGAACAATAAACCACCATCAAACACGGATACAACATGACATTACCCCCTTACAAACTCATCACGACCACACCTGACTGGGAAGAATGCTTGGCAAACTTGCAAGCCGAAACGCAACTGATGATCGATTTAGAAGCAAATAGTATGTTCGCTTATCGTGAAAGCGTCTGCCTCATTCAAATTTCCATCCCCTCACAAGATTACATTATTGATCCCACGAAAGGGATTGACCTTTCGGGATTAGGCGACATCATCACCGACCCTGTTGTGGAAAAAGTGTTCCATGCGGGCGAGTATGATATGTTTTTGCTCAAGCGGCAGTATGGCTGGCAGCTTAATAATCTGTTCGACACGATGTGGGCGGCGCGTATCTTGGGGTACGAAAAGTACGGGTTGGCGGGGCTGTTAAACACGCTGTATGGCATTGAACTGGATAAGAAGTATCAGCGGTCGGATTGGTGTAAACGGCCGTTAATTTCAGCCCAACTCACCTACGCCCGCCTCGACACCCATTACCTGCTGCGAATGCGTAACCATCTGGAAGCCGAACTCATCGCCGCTGGCCGCATGGAAGAGGCGTTGGAAACATTTGAGATGCAAACACTCGTTAAACCCAAAAGCCTTGCTTTTACAACTGATGACTTCTGGAAAATCAATGGCGTTTCCAAATTATCGCCACGCGAAAAGGCGATTATGCGTGAACTTACCATCTTCCGTGACAAAAAATCCGAACAGTATGATCGGCCACCGTTCAAAATTTTGGGCAATAATACGTTGCTTGAAATCGCACGGTTGGCACCGACAACGCCGGGTCAATTGCGGAAAATGCGTGGATTTTCTAACACGCAGGTGCAAAAATTTGGGGTGGGGATATTAACGGCCGTTGAAACAGGACAAACCGCCCCCATCCCCAAACGGCCAAAGCGTTCCCCACGCCGTCCCGCACAGGAACTCAAACGATACGAAGATTTACGGAAATGGCGCAGAGAACGCGCAGTCGCTCGCGGTGTCGAATCCGATGTCATCGTCAGCAAAGAAGCGATGTTCGACTTAGCCGCCGCTAATCCAAAAACCAGCGAAGAATTACGCCCCATCACCTCCTTAGGCAGTTGGCGGCGCAAAACATATGGTAAGGAAATTCTAGACATATTGAGATAGAAAGATAGAGTGTAGAGATAGAGATAGAGAAGATTAGTATCAATTGAAGTATCTTCTCAGTATTTCGGGGAGACCTGACAGGTTTTTCAAAGATACTC
>CAYSDT010000216.1:0-3950 GCA_964429835.1 uncultured Ardenticatenaceae bacterium
AAGCGGCCGTTCCTGAAAAAACAGAGAATTCATCTTCGCTTGTTTCTGCATTCTTGGCAGCCATTATTGGGGTGATGCTGGCTACGGGCTTTATTATCGCTCGTGATTGGTGGCAAGATTAGTTTAGTATCGTTGCTATCCCCAGATTAAGAAGCCAATCTGGGGATAGTGTAAGTTTCATCTAAATGTGGTTGGTTGCACAGCACGTTCTTGCTATACTGCCCGCCATGATTCGCCTACGCATTGTTGCCTCATTGATTCTAGTTGCTGTCTGTTTAACGGCCGTTTCCCCCCAACCTACATCCGCATCCCCACCACAACAAAATGCCGCCATTTTACAAGGCGTGAACAACCTTCGCGCAGGATACGGCCTGCCGCCGTTGCAATACAACGCCGCCCTTGCCGCCGCCGCGCAAAATCAAGCCAACTACATGGCCGCCAATAATGTGTACAGTCACACAGGCGCGGGCGGCAGTTCACCTCAAAGCCGCGCCAACGCGGCTGGTTATAATGGCTATGCGACAGAAAATATCGTTGGCGGCACAGGCTTAACGCCAGAACAAGGCATTGTCTGGTGGAAAAACAGCCCCGTGCATCTTAACAGCATGATTTCTAATCGCTACACCGAAGCGGGTGTGGGATATGCAGTTGGCAATGGGCAAAATTTTTACGCGATGGTGTTTGGCAGCCCATCAGGATCGGGTGGTGCGCCTGCACCAAATACGGCGGGGGGAAATGGAGGGGGAGAAACGGCCGTTATTGCCGTCGCCCCCATATTTTTGAATGAAGCCGCCGAAGATGGCAGTCTGCTCCACACCGTCGGTGATGGGCAAACCATTTGGGCGATTGCCGCGCGTTACGAAGTCGATATTGCTGATTTATATCTGTTCAACAACATGACAGAATCCGACTTTTTACAGCCGGGTGACGAACTCATCATTCAATTAGCGGAGGGAGCCGTCCCGCCGCCAACGCCCACGCCACCAGCCAGCTACACCGTGCAAAAAGGGGACACTTCATGGACGATTGCGGCGCGGCACAGCATCAGTTTAGCCGATTTATTGTGGATGAACGGGTTGGATGAAAACGATTTTCTCCATTTGGGCGATGAGGTCACCATTCGCTTACTACCCGGCCAAGTGCCGCCGCCCACGCCTACGCCGCAACAGACGCACATCGTTCGCACGGGCGATACGGCGTTGGGCATTGCTTTGTTATATGGATTAAGTTTGAACGAATTTTTGGGCTACAACGACATGGATGTGAATGCGTTATTGTCGGTGGGGATGGAGTTGCGCGTCGCCCCCATGCCAGCCGCGACACCAGAACCATTGCCACGCACACCAACTCCCATCGCCCCAGCAACCATCCCCCCCACACAGACACCTGACCCATATGCCGCGCCCAATGCGGAAATTGCCGAAGGCGGCTATCCGCCGCAAGCGACTGAATATGCGCTGTTGACACCAACAGCAACGGCCGTTTTCCAGCAAAACGCCAACACCGAAACCGCTCCCGCTACCCACTTGCAGCCGATGAGCATCATCATCGGTCTCGTCATTGCGGGGTTGGGATTGCTTGCAGGGGCGGCCATTTTAATCATCAAAAGTGACGCATAAAAATGAGGTGCGACGCACTTTTGAAGTGCGTCGCACCTCATTTTTACAACGTGGAGCAGTATGAACAAACCACACACCTATCTCGTCGAAACTATTCCCGCTGATTTTGATTGTCAGCCCGTCTACAGCACCGCCGCCGCCCTGTTGCGACTGGTGAATAAAACTGAGGAAAGCATCGATCTGTCAGCGATGTATTGGTCTCTCTTGCCCGACTCGCAACCAGCAGAAGTTGAAGGATTAAGTTCAACGCAGTTGGAGAAATTGGGGGCAAAAAACGGCCGTTTGCTCTATAACGCCCTCGAAAATGCCCTCAAACGGGGCGTACAACTTCGCGTTTTACAGTCCCCCAACTTCACGGGCGATGGGAACGTGGAAATTGAAAATCTCGCCGCTCGCTATCCGCAACAGGTACACATCACCATCGTTTCAACCCACGATTGGTACGATGGCGGCATTATGCACCAGAAATTATGGGTATTCGACGGCCGTTCTGCGTACATTGGCTCGGCAAATATGGATTGGCGGGCGTTGGCACAGGTGAAGGAACTGGGCGTGATTATCGAGAATGATCCCGTCGTCGCGGGGAGTGTAGCCGCGCATTTGGCGGCGTGGCGGCAATTTGGGATGATGGAACTGACGGCCGTTTCCATCACAGACCCGATCAGCGGGCAGGAACGCCCCGTACCCGCCTGGTCACATCTTGCCCCCGCTGACAGCCGCTTGCCCAATCCATTTCCACCCATCACCCCATTAAACGAGCCGATTATTACAACATCGCCGCCTGAACTGTGCGAAAACGGCCGTTATGCAGATGGTGATACCCTGTTGCAAACAATCAATGACGCGCAAAAGCGCATCAGCATTGAAGTGATGGAGTTTGCGCCGACAGCACGGTCGCGGCAGGGGGATGGTGATGGGAAAAACGGCCGTCGTCCCCCACTTTGGCAGCCCGTCATTATGAACGCCCTGCTCCGCGCCGTCATTCAGCGCGGCGTGCATGTGCGCCTGTTAATCAGCCAATGGGCGCACAGTAATCCCACCACCGCCCCCTATTTGCGTGCCATGCAAGCGATGGCTGATGCCTCACTTCTAGATGGGACTGTGCCGCATGGCAATCTGGAAATTCGCCGCTTCATCATGGCTGGCTGGGACAAGACAACGGGCGACGAGCGGCTCTATCCCAATCACAGCCGCGTCAACCATGCCAAATTTATCGTTACGGAGCGACGGGTGAACGTCGGCACATCCAACTTTACATGGGATTATTTCACGCAAACGGGCGGATGCAGTTTCAACAGTGGCGATGGAACATTGATCGCCCAATTACAAGAAATTTTTGAGCGTGATTGGCAGTTAGCAACAACTAACCATCCAAAAACAGGACACTGACTTCACTGACCCTCTTGTTCCGCGCTCTGCCTGAGAATGAGATGTTTAATTATGATTGATACACCGATAACAGTTGCTATTTTAGCGGGCGGTGAAAGCCGCCGCATGGGGCAAGATAAGGCGTTTGTGCCGTTCAACGGCCGTTTTCTCATCCAAACCGTCATCGACACCGTTACCCCATTGGCAGACGAACTGATCATCATCGCTAACAGCCCTGCTGACTACGCGCAATTCAAATTGCCGCTGTTCAGCGACCGCTTTCCAAATCATGGGTCGTTGGGGGGATTACAAACGGCCGTTTACCATTCCACCCATCCGCACACCCTCGTCGTCGCCTGCGACATGCCGTGGCTAAACCCCGATTTATTGCGCCATCTCATCAGCCTGCGCCACGAAGCGGACATCATTGTGCCACGCTGGAACAACTTCCCCGAACCGCTTCACGCCATCTATAACAAAAACTGCTTGCCTGCCATCGACAAAAGGGTGGCAGCCAAGCAGCTAAAAATTATTCGATTTTATGAAGAGATGGCGGTGCGCTATGTGGACAAGGAGGAAGTTGAACAGTTTGATGTAAACGGCCGTTCTTTCGCCAACATCAACACCCCGCAACAACTCACAAAAGCCAGAGGTAGGTCAAGTTTGCAAACTTGACCTACAGATTCCGCCAGTTTTATAAAATGGACAGCAAAATACTCCGTGTAAATGACGCAATTAGCCAAACAACCAGCGGGCTAAAATCCATCATGCCCGTGGGCGGCATACGCTGACGGATGGGGGCTAACACAGGCTCTGTTACTTGATTAACAAAAGTCACAATCGACCCCCATTTGGGATCATACGGGTCAGGGCGCACCCATGAAATGACAGCGCGGGCAACAAGTAAGCCCACAATAACGTAGTAAATCAGATTAACCAACATTTCAAAAATAAACATAGTTC
>CAYSDT010000216.1:4050-5579 GCA_964429835.1 uncultured Ardenticatenaceae bacterium
TCGTTCGCCGAAAAGAGCGCGGCCAACACGAATATGGGTTGCGCCCTCTTCGATGGCGATTTCAAAATCGTCGGTCATGCCCATTGACAGTTGGTCAAGGGTGAGGTCGGGAAACTCAGCTTGCAGCCAATCGCTTAACTCGCGGGTGCGACGGAAAATGTCGCGGATTTCTGCTTCTGGCGCACCAAAGGGAGCCATCGTCATCAATCCTTGCAGTTGTAAGCCGGGCAAAACGGCCGTTTCCTGCACCACCTTACGCAACGCATCCCGTTGCGTTGCATCATCCGCCCATTTATCAGCCACAAAACCAGATTTGCTGGCTTCACCAGAGATATTAACCTCTAGGAAAACGGGGAGAGTTCTTCCATTTTCAACCAACCGCTTCGACAATCGCCGTGCGATCTTTATGCGATCCAGCGCGTGAAAGGTGTCCGCGTGATCGGCGATGAGATTGGTTTTACGGCTTTGCAGTGCGCCAATAAAATGCCAAACGATGGATTCGTCACCAGCGAACGCTGGCTGCTTTTCAACCATCTCTTCGGCACGGTTTTCACCGATGTCACTCATGCCTGCATCGCGGGCGGCGATTAGCACTTCAACAGGCCATCGCTTGGTGACGGCGACAAGAGTTATGGAGGAAAACGGCCGTTTTGCCCGTTCCGCCGCCGCCCTCATCCGCATTTGCACTTCTTCGTATCGTTGTTTAATGTCGTTCATAATGCCTCCGTAGGGGTGGTTCGCGAACCGCCCCTACAACTCAATCTACCCATCGTAACTAATTTTGAAAATAATCCCCGTGAAGAAATCGGCGATGTACAACGCGCCATCAGGCCCCATCGTGATGTCCAACGGCGAACTGAACCCAGTCGCAAACGTCGAGTAGCTTTCCGCGCCGGGCGGGATTAACAGTACGCGCTCCGCTTCGGGGAAAGCTGACCATAGCACGGTGAACATGCTGTTGTAATAGCCGGGAAATTCGTCTTCCAGATAGGTGACGATGCCGCCGGGAACAGAATGGGGGAAAAATTCCAGTGCGGGCGGGATGAGGTCGATGTCATCGGGGATGCCGAAGCAGGTGGGACAGTCGTAATACGGATACCCATGTTCGCCGCCTTGTACGATGGCGTGTAACGCTTCGTTGACCTGCTCATTGCTTGCCAAATCACCATCACGGCCGTTATCAGTTGAGTACAATTGCCCGTCTGCGCTCCAAGTGATGTCATAAGGATTGCGAACGCCGCGAGCGTACACTTCGACCTCGCTGCCGTCGGGGCTGAAGCGCAAGATAACCGCTTCGTATGGTTCAAGCGTGTCCTGCGTGTTGGTTCCATCCAGCACTTCACCATGATCGGCGCGGCCACCAACGCCGACATAACCGTACCCATCTGGCCCGAAAGCGATGCCATTAGCGGCGTGCATTCCAATGTAGCAACAGGGCAATTTTTCGATAATCGGCACGATTTCGCCGTTTTCGATGTACGCCACTTGCGATTCGCCATCCACGTTGGTGTCTTTAACGCGACTGGCGA
>CAYSDT010000217.1:0-5578 GCA_964429835.1 uncultured Ardenticatenaceae bacterium
CTGTAAAGTAACATATGGAAACGTACACTTGGTCTTTACTCGTCGCTGAGCAACGCCTCATACTCATGCCTGAAATAACGCAGCGTACTTATTACTGGGTTTGGCGCAGATTGCCCCAGCCCACACAGGCTATTTGAGCTGACCGTACCGCAAAGCCGCTCCAACTTATCCAAATCGGCCGCTTTTCCATCCCCTCTAATAATTTTGTCCAACAGATTACGAATTTGCACCGTGCCAACACGACATGGCACACACTTGCCACAACTTTCATCCACGCAGAAATCCATGAAGAAGCGGGAGAAATCAGGCATCTGGGTACTGTCGTCGATGACGACCAATCCGCCAGACCCCATAATTGAGCCAAGATCGCGCAGGCTTTCATAATCGACGGGGCTGTCGAGGAATTGAGATGGAATACAACCACCGCTGGGGCCGCCAGTTTGCGCCGCTTTGAATTCACGGCCGTTTGGCACACCGCCCCCAATCTCATCCACAATTTCGCGCAGGGTGATCCCCATCGGCACTTCGATAAGGCCTGTATTGGTAAGCTGTCCCGCAAGGGCAAACACCTTCGTCCCCTTGCTCTTTTCTGTGCCGATGCCCGCATACCAATCCGCCCCTTTGGTGATGATGGTCGAGATATTCGCCATCGTTTCCACGTTATTGAGGACGGTTGGGGCGTTCCACAGGCCGGCGGTGGATGGGTAAGGCGGCCGAATGCGCGGAATGCCGCGCTTGCCTTCGACAGAATGGATCAGTGCCGTCTCTTCGCCGCAGACGAATGCACCCGCGCCGATGCGAACGCTGGGGACGAAACTAAAATCGGTTCCCAAGATGGATTTGCCGATGAGTTTGCGCCGTCGGGCGGCGCGGATGGCGCGATTGATGCGCTGAATCGCCATCGGGTATTCGCCGCGAATGTAGAGGTAGCCGTCGGTTGCGCCAACGGCGTAGGCGCAGATGATCATGCCTTCTAAAACGCGATGGGGATCATCTTCCATGACGGTGCGATCCATATATGCGCCAGGATCGCCTTCGTCGCCGTTGACGATGACGTATTTTTGTGCCGCTTGCTGGGTGCGGACAAAGTTCCATTTTACGCCCGTCGGGAAGCCTGCGCCGCCGCGCCCGCGCAAGCCGCTGTCTACAATTTCGTTGCAAACTTGCTCTGGGGTCATGTTTTCCAGCACATGGGCGAGAGCCTTATAGCCGCCGTGTGCCAAATAATCATCGAGGCTTTCGGGGTCGATTTGACCTGCGCCGCTGAGGACAACTTTGGTTTGTTTGGCAAAGAAGGGGATGTCAAGGGAGATGAGATGGGAGGCGATCTCCTCTTTGTCTTCTCCCTGTACATGTTTTTCAACGATGGAAACGGCCGTTTTCCCATCCACATCCGCATAAAGCAACGACTCCTCTTCCTTTTTCTCTACGCGCACCAACGGGCCGCGACTGCACAAGCCCATACAGCCCGTTTTCACCAATTCGTGTGAATGATGGTCAGCCATCGCTTCTTCCAGATGCTGGTACGTTTCATCCGCCCCAGCCGATACGCACGCCGTGCTGTGACAACAGAAAATACGCTGTTCATACTGCGCCTGACGCGCCCGCTCCTTCTCCGCAACCGCGTTTATCTTTGAATTATCCATTATCCGTTCTCCATATTTAACTCTTGAATTTTCTGCATTGTGCTTTCGGCGGTCTCTCTTGCGCTTACTTTGCCATCCAGCACGACGACTGGGGCGAGGCCGCAGCTACCCAAACAGCGGGCTGTGGTCAGGCTGAACAGGCCATCGGCGGTGGTTTCGCCATCACTGATGTGGAACGCCTCGCCTATCGTTTGCACAATATGATCTGAGCCTTTGACGTGGCACGCCGTGCCAGTGCAGACGATGCAGTTATGTTCGCCCAGAGGTTCAAAGGTGAACATATGGTAGAAGGTGGCAACACCGTACACTTTGCTCATCGGCACACGCAGTCGGCGCGAAACATAGATGAGTAACTCTTCGGACAGGTAGCCAAACAGCCCCTGTGCGACGTTCAGCACCTCAAGCAACGCATCTTTTTCAAATTTGAACTGCTTCATCGTAAGATCAAGCGCATCGTAACGATCATCACCGCTGGGATGAGTGATGGGTGTTTCTTTAATAGGGCGTTTCTTTCTCATGGTTTACCTTATTTTGCGAGATAGGAGGTGTGTGTTCGAGCATTGCCCACCGCTATCTCTGGCTTTTGTAGTCTGTGTTTAATGTTGTGTATTGTATGGCAGAATGGGGGGAGATCAACCTGTTTTATCAAGAAAATCAGATGAAGAATGTCATCAGTTTTGCCAAAAAACCAACCTCACCCCTTTTTAGAAAATATGTCGTTCTAAAACGACGCGCATCTGTTCAATCGCTTGTTCGATATTTTCGATGGAATTGGCGTAGGAAAGGCGTAAATACCCCTCGCCATATTCGCCAAAGGACGAACCTGGCAGCAAAGCAACCCCCGCTTCACTGAGCAATTTATTGGCTAAATCGGTAGACGACAGACCGATGGCTTTGATGTTGGGGAAAACGTAGAATGCGCCTTGTGGCTTCTGACAGCTTACGCCCGGCAGACTATTTAACCCATCCACGATCACATTGCGCCGTTTTTGGTATTCGGCAACGACCCTATCTACCTGCTCTTGCGGCCCTGTCAACGCTTCGATGCCTGCGTGTTGGGAAAATTCGGCCGTGCAACCGACTGAATGGGTGAGCAACAACCCAACCTGTCGTGCCAATGGTTCGGGCATGATGCCATAGCCTAATCGCCAGCCTGTCATGGCGTATGTTTTTGAGAAGCCATCCATGATGATGGTGCGTTCGGCCATGCCGGGCAGGGCGGCAATGGTGGGGGCGACCGCACCATCGTAAACAATACGGCCGTATATTTCATCAGAAAGCACCCAGCAATCGTACTTCTTGGCGGCGGCGGCGATGTGTTCCAAATCTTTTTGGGGGATCACGCCACCCGTCGGGTTGCTGGGGGAGTTGATGAGGATGAGTTTGGTACGCGCACTGATCAGTCGGTCGAAAGCGTCTAAATCGAAAGAAAAATCAGCTTCTTCTTTTAGGGGGACGGGGACGGGTGTGCCGCCAGCGACGCGGATCATCGCTTCGTAGGTGGGAAAGCCTGGATTAGGATAGATGACTTCATCGCCGGGTTCGACGAGGGCGAGGGTGGGGAAAAAGAGGTTGGGTTTTGCACCAGGACTGACGACAACCTGTTCAGGGGTGATGGGTATGCCACGCCGTTTGCCAGCATCTTCGGCGATGGTTTCTCGCAAGGAGGGCATTCCGACTGGCGATGTGTACCGTGTTTTCCCGGTAGCAATTGCCCGAATGCCAGCGAGACTGACGTTGGCGAAGGTTTCAAAGTCTGGTTGTCCAATCTCCAGATGGATAATTTCGCGCCCTTGTGCTTCTAATTCTTGGGCGCGGGCGAGGACTTGGTACGCGCCTTCTGGTTTCAAATGGGTGACTCTTTCTGCGTATGTCATGATGATCTCCACTGTTTTAGAAGATTTCTGGAAAATGGTGGGGACACTGGTTTTGGTGTGGTGTAAAAATAAATATTTCATCTTTACACCTCTCACGGCGTTGGGCTTGGCGTTGCCATACCCAAATTTTTATTTTCCTATCACTCTTCTATATAAATGATGAATTGTTAAATGCAAGCGTATCTATATCAGAGAATGTGCCATCGTGCTATTTCTTTAAGGCGATTTGCCCACATTGCACCAGAAACGGGCAAGGGTATAATTTTGACATAATGTTTACCTTACGCATGATTACACGCTATTGGATGTTGTTGCTACTGTTGTTGCTGGCTGCTTGTGGCAGTGATGAGGCGGCAGGTGTGGTTGTTACGGAGGAAGTTGCTGTTTCCACCCCATCATCCATTCCTCCAAGCCCACAACCGACCGTCACCCCGTCACCCATCCCCCCCACGCCAACACCGACACCACCGCTGGCGGCAACGGTGAACGACGCGCCCATTTATCTTGCTGATTATGAGCAGGAGTTGGCGCGATACCAGCAGGCGCGTGTTGCCCTCGATTTGCCTGCTGATGAAGCGGCTAGTCAAATTGTGCTGGACGCGCTGATTGAGCAGGAGTTGATTTTGCAAGTGGCGGCGGCGCAGGGGATTATTGTGCCAGAAACGGCCGTTTCTGCCCGTCTAACTGAATTAAAAACAAACGGGGATGATTTTGAAGCGTGGCTGGCGACCAATCAATGGGAGTCAGCGGACGCTTTCCGTGACGCGCTGGCTGATGAAATGGTTGTGGGGCTGATGGCTGATGCCATCACCGCCGATGTGCCGTATGTGACCCCGCAAGCACACGCCCGCATCATTCAACTGATTGACGCGGCGGCGGCCAGCACGGTGCAAGCCGAATTAGCGGCGGGATCGAGCTTTTCGTTGATGGCGCAATTGTACTCCACCGACAAGGCGACGGCGGCAAATGGGGGCGATATTGGCTTTTTTGCACAAGGGTCACTGCTGGTTCCTGAAGTGGATGCGGCTGCGTTTGCACTAGAGCCAAACAGTTACAGCGATCTAATCACGGTGACAGCGGCGGATGGAACACAGGCGTTTTATCTGGTACAGTTGATTGAAATTGATGAACAACGGCCGTTAACGGCGACGATGCGTTATACTTTATTACAAACAAAATTTGATGAGTGGTTGGCAAGGCAGTGGGAACAAACGGCCGTTGAGCGGTTTGTGAATGAGTGAGGACACCCGTTATGAGTGGAAAAACCAAAAAAGCAGGCGTTAGCATCGCCAATATCCTATCTATCACCCTGTTAATGCTGACTTGCATGGTCGGTATCGTCATCGCCCTTATTTTTGTGAAGCCAGAACTGCTGGAGAACACACCATTGGCAGGGGTGATGGGTGACGATGATACTGAGATCGTCGTCGAACTGCCACCAACAACGGCCGCCATCGCCATCGTGCCAACCGTCACCCCATCGCCCACGATAAACCCCATCGCCGCCACATGGACACCCATTAGTCAAGGTGCATTAGCGACCTCCACACGCAAGCCATTTGCCACGTTGGGCGCGTCGTCCACACCAACCGCAACACCCGTAATACCGACCAGAACACCCACGCCAACACCAACATCAACCCCAACCGAGACCCCGACAGCAACACCAACTGGCCCAACGCCAATCCCCAGCCCAACACGCTCTCAATATGAGTTCACCAAAGCTGATCTCAGCCCTATTTACCTGCAAAATTATGCCAATACCGCAGGTTGTGATTGGATGGGTTTGGCAGGCGAAGTGCTTGATTTGAATCGCCATCCCGTATTAACAGGAATGTACAATGTGCATGTCTGGGAAAGTGGTGTTGATGATCGGGCACTCGTTGGCGGCGCACCCGCGTACAGTCCGTCTGGCTGGGAACAATTTGTAAATAACAAGCCAATGATTGCTACTTATAATGTGCAATTAGAGACGGTGAGTGGAACGGCCGTTTCCCAAGTGTACTCCATCCAAACCCGCGATAGCTGCAACCAAAATCTGGTGCGCGTCGATTT
>CAYSDT010000218.1:0-5572 GCA_964429835.1 uncultured Ardenticatenaceae bacterium
AGTCGGCGAAGGCCGACTTTGCAACTGTTGTTGCGAATTTATTCGCCATAACAAGGAAAAAGAGATGTTTTCCACGCTCACCGAACGACAAGAGCAAATACTGAACCTCGTCGTTCGCAACTATATCGCCAACGGACAACCCGTTGGTTCAAAAACGCTGGTCGCCACCAATTTACTTGGTGTCAGTTCCGCCACCGTGCGGAACGAACTGGCCGCGTTGAGCGAGTTAAACTATCTCATGCAATTGCACACATCGGCTGGGCGTGTGCCAACCGAAAGCGGCTATCGCTACTTTGTGCAAAAGCTGCTCAAAGATTTCCATCTGCCGCAAAGCGAACAGCAGATGATCCGCCATCAATTCCATCAGGCACGGCTTGATTTGAGCCAATGGATGCGGTTGGCGGCGGCGACATTGGCGCACGTTTCGCACGGCGCAAGCTTTGTCACCGCGCCCCGTGTGCGTACCAATAAGTTCAAGCATATTCAACTTATTTCCACGCAAGGGCGGATGGCACTCATGATTTTGGTGCTGTTCGGCGGCGAAGTGAATCAGCAAATGTTAATGCTGGCTGAACCATTACCCCAACCGCAATTAAGCGCGACTGCCGACCGACTGAACGCGATGTTTGCCAACGCGACCGCTGACGACATCGCCGCCCGTCTGCCGCAATTGAACATTTTAGAACGTGAAGTGGCACGATTGGCGATTGATGTGTTGAGCCGCGCTAACGAATATCACATTCGTGACATTCATCGGGATGGATTGGTCAATCTGTTAGAAGATGCTGGCACGCGCTCGGCGGTGCGGGTGTTGGAAGAACGGGCGTTATTGGCAGATGTGATTTCTGGCACGGAAACGTCGGATGGGGTGCAGGTGGTGATTGGTGGTGAAAACGGCCGTTGGCAAGAGTTAAAAAATTGCACCATCATCCTCTCCCGCTACGGGGTTGCTGAACAATTCAGCGGCACAGTAGCCGTCATCGGCTCCACACGGATGCCATACGGCCGTAATGTAGCCGCTGTGCAATATGTATCCAATCTCATGAGCGGTTTCTTACGCGAATTTTATATTGATGAATCATAATACAAAGTGGTAAGCGGCAAACAGAGTGTTGCCCTTACAAATCTATAAATTTACAGAGGTTTTGTGAACGAAGAAAACAAAGTAGAAGAAATCGAAGAAGTTGAGGGTGGCGATGTCATCATCGAACAAGCACCATCCGAGCAAGACGCTGATGAAAGCGGCGAGCAAGAGCCAATCGAAGGTGAAATTGCCACTGATGATGAAATGGTTGGCATTCCCGCCCCCGATTCAATAGAAGCGCAATGTAAACAAGCAAGAGCGGACGCTGACGAATATCGGGACAAATGGATGCGTGGACAAGCTGAATTTTCCAATGCGCGTAAGCGAATGGCGAAACAGCAATCAGAAACATACGCCCACGCCACCGCCGATGCGGTCAAGAAAATGCTCCCCGTGTGGGACGATTTGGCACGAGCATTAGACAATATGCCCACCGAATTGGAAGGCAATGCGTGGATTGAAGGCATCAGCATGGCACAGCGGAAATTTGTAACCACGCTGGAAAACATGAACATCACCCCTATCGAAGCGGTGGGCAAACAGTTTGACCCGATGTTTCATGAAGCCATCATGGAAGAAGCGTCGGATGAGTACGAAAGCGGTGTGGTGAGTAGAGAACTACAAAGCGGGTATCAATTAGGCGATCAAGTATTACGGCCGTCTTTGGTTTATGTAGCCGCTTAACCCAACTCGTTCCACGCTCTGCGTGGAACGAAGATCGGGACGCTCTGCGTCCCCCCTGCGACGCAGAGCGTCTGGCAGGGCATTCCACGCAGAGCGTGGAATGAGAAATATCATAATAAAAAATTAAAATAAAATAAAGAGAGGAAAACAAAATGGGAAAAATTATCGGTATTGATTTAGGAACAACAAATTCAGTAGTAGCAGTAATGGAAGGCGGCGAAGCTGTCGTCATTCCAAGTGCAGAGGGTAGTCGCACCTTCCCCTCCATCGTCGCCGTCAACCCCAAAACGGGTGAACGGTTGGTTGGGCAAGTTGCCAAACGGCAAGCGGTCATCAACCCAATGAACACCATCTTTTCAATTAAGCGGTTCATGGGTAATAAATACGATGACGCAACTGTCGCTCATGCCCGTAAATATGTACCATACGAAGTCAAAAAAGCGGCCAATGGCGATGTGCGCGTCGTGATGAACGAACGCGAATACTCCGCCCCTGAAATTTCGGCCATGATTTTGCAGAAAATGAAGACAGATGCCGAATCATACCTGGGACAACCCGTCACCCAAGCGGTCATCACTGTGCCAGCGTATTTCAACGACACGCAACGGCAAGCGACCAAAGACGCGGGCAAAATCGCAGGCTTGGAAGTGATGCGAATCGTCAACGAACCAACCGCCTCCGCCCTTGCTTATGGGTTAGGCAACGCTGACGACGAAACAATCGTTGTCTACGATCTCGGTGGCGGCACGTTTGATGTCTCCATTTTGGAAGTGGGCGATGGCGTATTTGAAGTGCAATCCACCAATGGCGACACTTTCTTGGGCGGCGACGACTTCGACCAAAAAATCATCGACTGGGCGGCTGACCAATTCAAGATGGATCAGGGCATTGATTTACGCAGTGACCGTCAAGCATTGCAACGTCTGCGTGAAGCGGCCGAAAAAGCGAAAATTGAACTATCCACCACGATGCAGACTGAATTGAATCTGCCGTACATCACCGCTGACGCTTCTGGCCCCAAGCATTTGAATGTGACGCTGACCCGCTCCAAATTTGAACAATTAACGGTCGATTTGGTCAAGCGTTCGATGGAACCATGTGCATTAGCGTTGAAAGATGCTGGCATCAGCAAATCGGAAATCAACGAAGTGGTGTTGGTTGGTGGTATGACTCGTATGCCCGCTATTCAAAAAGCTGTCGAAGAGTTCTTTGGCCGCGAGCCGCATAAAGGCGTGAATCCCGACGAGGTTGTCGGCATTGGCGCGGCCATTCAAGGTGGCGTGTTGGCTGGCGAGGTGAAAGATGTGTTGTTGTTAGACGTGACTCCGTTGACCCTGAGCATTGAAACATTGGGCGGCGTTGCCACTGCGTTGATTGAACGCAACACGACCATCCCCACCAACAAAAGCCAGGTCTTCTCAACGGCCGCTGACAGCCAAACACAGGTTGAAATTCACGTCATGCAGGGCGAACGCCCGATGGCGAACGACAACAAAGATTTGGGTCGCTTCATTCTGGATGGAATTCCACCAGCACCACGCGGCGTACCACAAATTGAAGTTATCTTCGACATTGATGCCAATGGTATCTTGAATGTAACCGCTAAAGACAAAGCGACTGGACGCGAGCAAGCGATGCAAATCGTTGCTTCTGGCGGTTTGAGCGACAACGACATCGACCAAATGGTGAAAGATGCTGAGAAATTTGCTTCGGATGATATGAAGCAGAAAGAGGCGGTTGAGGCGCATAACACGGCGGATACGGCCGTTTATAGTGCGGAGAAATTCTTGGCTGACAACGGCGAGAATTTGCCCGAAGCGAACAAAGCCGCCATCCAAAGCCAAATCGACGCGACGAAAGCAGCGTTGGAAAGCGGCGACAGCGCGGCGATGACCGAAACGTCTACCCAATTGCAAGCCGTCATGCAAGAAGCTGGTGCAGCGATGTACCAACAAAGCGAAGCGGCCGAAGGTGCAGCACCAGACCAAGAGCCAACGGCCGACGCTGATGACGATGTAATCGAAGGCGAATTCGAAGAATAATTAACGAAATCAATCTGATAGATTGATTGATAAAACAAGATAAGCAAGTACACAACGCAAAATTTGTGTGCTTGCTTTTTTGCGTATCAGGCAGCGGAGTGACGAAGCGGAAAAGAGGCAAGTATCAAAGTAAATATATTGCTTTTTGTACTGGCTAAAGGTTAGTTAAAACACATAACCTCTGAATGTCATTCCTGCGAAGGCAGGAATCCATTGCTTTCCAGAGATGTGGATTCCCGCCTACGCGGGAATGACAATTTCAAATAACCTTTGACTACTACACAAATATATTGCTTTTACAATTCCTCTCCCCTGCCCCCCTCTCCCCTGCTCCTAGACTATGGCTTCTAAACGAGATTATTACGATATATTGGGCGTGACCCGCAACGTCGGCAAAGATGAGATGAAGAAAGCGTACCGTAAAAAGGCGCGTCAATATCACCCCGATGTGAGCAGTGAACATGATGCGGATACGCGGTTCAAAGAGGTCAACGAAGCATATGAAGTGCTGTCTGATGCAGATAATCGGGCGGCATATGATCGCTATGGACACGCTGGTGTTAATCAAAATGCGGGGGGCGGCCCTGCTGGATTTGGCGGCGCGGCGGGCTTCGGTGGCTTTTCTGATATTTTTGAAGAATTCTTCGGTGGTGGCGGTGGTGGACGACGACAACAGCGCGGCCCCCGTCGCGGCAGTGATTTACGCTATGACCTGAAAATCTCGTTTGAAGAAGCTGTTTTTGGTATTGAAAAAAATGTCGAAGTGACCCGTCCCGAAATTTGCGACAGTTGTAATGGCAGCGGCGCGAAAAAGGGAACGCAACCGATTCGCTGTACAACTTGTAACGGCGCGGGCGAAGTGCGCCGTGTGCAGCAATCTATTTTGGGGCAATTTGTCAATGTGACGGCATGTTCCACCTGTAATGGTACGGGTGAATTGATTGTTGATGCTTGCGAGGTATGCAACGGCCGTAAACAAATTCAAAAAACGCGCACCATCCGCGTAAAAATCCCGGCTGGTGTGGATAACGACACCCAAATTCGGCTTACGGGCGAAGGCGGGCCAGGTACACAAGGCGGCCCTCCCGGTAATTTATTTGTGGTACTGCATGTTGCTAAACATGATATTTTCCGTCGTGAAGGGAATGATTTATGGATCGATCTGCATATTAATGTGGCGCAAGCGGCATTGGGAGATGAGATTGAAGTCCCCACGCTTGAGCCAGATGGCAGCAAATCACCATTGTCAATCCCACCCGGAACGGAGTCGGGCAAGGTGTTTAGATTGCGCGATTTGGGTGTACCGATTTTGGATCGGCGCGGGCGCGGCACGCATAATGGGCGTGGTGATATGCGGGTGATGGTGCATGTTGCCATCCCCAAGAAGCTGACGGATGAACAGCGGTCATTGTTTAAGAAGTTGGGTGAATCGCTGGGCAAAGAGATTGTGCCACAAAATAAGCAAGGCTTCTGGAGTAATGTCAAGGATGCTTTCGACGATTCGTTTCGGTAGTGGCTTTGGCAGGCGCAATTAATAACTGGACACTGGTGTTTTTAACATTTTTCTCCAGTAGGGGCGGTTCGCGAACCGCCCCTACGTCTCGACTGAAATTCAATTTTCGCCAGACTCCAGTCAATAAGTAGTGGAAAATAAAAAGCAGTGCTTATGCACTGCTTTTTTGTTTTTAGGTGTGGGGAGATGAAAGATGGTTAGTGTCACGAATTATTCGCCACCTGTTGGCTGGCGGTTAAAACCGCGCCT
>CAYSDT010000219.1:0-5508 GCA_964429835.1 uncultured Ardenticatenaceae bacterium
TCGGGTCTCACCACGCCAAAACCTATGCAGAAAAAAGTACAGTTCGCCGTCAACTACTCCAAAAAAGCCTCACGCTTACGGCGTGATGGCATTATTCCCATTGATTATTACAAAATGCCCGCGTGGGACAGCCTCATCCCTGAAGTAATGGCTGACCATAACGCTTACGTCCATTTTCCGCTCCTTGTGGGGGATGGACATGGCGATGCGTTCAACCATGAAACGGGCAAAACGGCCGTTTGGTCACACATGGAAGCGATGCAAAAGCAGACCGATACGCCGTACATCAATCTCCATCTGGGCGCGTCATTGGGCGCGTACCCTGACATCGTTCCCGATTCTTTGAAAAAAGAGGACATGGAGCGGGTGCTGGAAGCGACCATCCGCGACACGGAAGCGGTTGTGCGCCGCTTTGGAGCCGACAAGGTAATCGTCGAAAATATCCCTGGTGGACGGCGCGATAATCATTTGCAACTGTGCGCCATGCCTGAATTTATTAACGGCGTGGTGGAGGCGACGGGTTGCGGCTTGCTGCTGGACATTTCCCACGCACGGTTGGCGGCGCATCAGGTGGGATGGGATGTGAGGCCGTACATCAACAGCTTGCCTGTCCATCGCTTGCGCGAATTACACATTACTGGCGTGCAGCCGATTGGCGATGTCCATTTAGCGTGGATTCGCAAACTTATCGACGCGGGGCTGTACGCGCCGCATGACGATGCAGAATTAGAAGCGATGCGCGGCGAATGGATCGACCATGTGCCAATGATTGAGTGGGATTGGCCTTACATGGAATGGGCGGCGGAAATGTTGAAAAACGGCCGTTGGGCTTCCCCGTGGGTTGTTTCTTTGGAATATGGCGGCGTGGGCGGGCTGTTTGAGGCGGTGACGGAAACGGCCGTTTTGACCGAACAAGTCCCCCGCCTTTACGAGATTTTTAATTGGGAATAGGACACGGATTGCACAGATGAACACTGATTTCGTTTATTTTTATCAGTGTTCATCAGCGAAATCAGTGTCCCATTATTTTTATGGAAAAAACCACACACGACGGACTCGTCATTAAATCAATCAGCGGCTTTTTTACGGTACAAACGGCCGTTTCGCAAATCATCGCCCGTATTCCTGGCCGCTTGCGGAAGCAGAAGCGCGGCAGCACACTGGTCGCCATCGGTGACAGGGTGACGGTTTCTGTGAACGCGGATGGCAGCGGCACGATTGAATCCATCGCCCCGCGCAAGTCGGCGTTGGCACGGGCGCGAACGGCGGCGGGGCCGCGCAATCTGTCGGCCGATTTACAGCAAGTGCTGGTCGCCAACCCCGATCAAGTTGTGTTTGTATTTTCGGTGACGAAGCCATCGCCCAGTTTTCGCAAACTGGATCGTTTTTTGGTGGTGGCGGAAATGAATGGATTAACGGCCGTTATTGCCGCCAACAAAACCGATCTCACCAGCATCGAAGAAGCCCGTGAACAGTTCAAACTGTACGAACAGATAGGGTATCGCGTCATTTACACCAGCGCGGAAGATGGAACTGGCGTGGCCGAACTGCGCGACTGCCTGCACGATAAAATTTCAGCCTTGACGGGGTCATCTGGCGTGGGAAAGTCTAGTTTGCTTAACGCCATCCAGCCCGAATTGGGGTTGCAGGCGTTGGCCGTCAGCCAAGCGACGGGCAAGGGGATGCACACGACGCGCTACGCTGAAATGTTCCCGCTGAACGGTGGTGGCTATGTGGCCGACACGCCGGGCATTCGCGGCTTGGCGTTGTTCGATTTAGAACCTAATGAACTGGATGCGTATTTCATCGAAATTGAGCCACTGGTGGCACAATGCCGCTTCAGCGATTGCACTCATAAGCACGAGCCGAGCTGTGCGGTGTTGAAGGCGGTCAAAAACGGCACAGTCTCATCGCAACGATACGACAGCTATTTGCGATTGCGTGAAGAACATGAGATATTAGAAAAAAAGCTATACTGAGAGATAAGAGATTGAATGGGACGCTGATTTCACTGATTATACTGATAGAAATATGATAAAAATAAAATCAGTGTTCATCTGTGAAATCAGTGTCCGAAAAAGCAGAGATTGCGTATGAATAAGCGAACTATTTTTCTTCAACTATCAATTTTTATGTTGTTTTTTCTTGCCGATTGCTCTGCTCCTTCTTCGTCAGATGATGCCGTTCCTACGCCAGCAGCCATCAACATTGCACCAGAATTTGTGACATTTTATGTGGAATTGGGCGGTAATGCGCTGCTTGGGCAGCCGATTTCGTGGGCGTTTCAGGAATCGCCAGACGCGCCGTTGGTACAGTATTTTTCAGGCGTGCGGCTGGAGCATTTGGATGGTGCATTAACCGTCGCTCCGTTGGGCGAATGGGCATTGACGGGGGCGGGTGAAGCGGTGCGCGTTGATAATGCAGAAGAAGCGGATGGGCGTATTTTCCCAGAAACGGGGCAGACTGTTTCTGGTGATTTTTTGGCATTTTATGAGGCCAATCAGGGCGAAGCGTTACTGGGTACGCCAATAACGGCCGTTCTCGATGAAGATGGCACGTTGGTGCAGTATTTTGTAAACGGCCGTTTACAAAAACGTCCCGAACTGCCCGCTGGACAACAAGTTGTTCTCAGCCCGCTGGGGCAAGCCCATTTTGAGGCCGCCGCCGTGCAATACGCTTACCGCACATCGCTGTTGGCGCGTCCCGTGCCATCCGCTTCGGTGACAAATGCGGATGTGTTCGCCTATGTGGAAGCCCCCGTTTTGTACGCGGGCGATGAGCAGGTTTTGCATGTGACGGTGCTGACAGAAGACGGCCGTCCCATCCCCGAATTGAATGTGACGGCGGCGATGAGTTATGGAGAAACGGCCGTTGGGTTGACTGATCTCGGCGCCACCGATGAAAAAAGCAACATTGAAACCACGCTCGACGTGTCTACCATCCCCCCTGAACAAGATGTAAAAATAATCATCTCCGTCTTCTCACCCACAGGCGCGTTGATCGGCACAGACACCCTGTTTTTTAAGACGTGGTGGTAAAAGAGTTGCAAGTGGCAAGTTGCAAGTGAAATAAACTTGCAGGCTTGCCACTTGTTACTTGCAAACTTATATTGGAGTAACAATGACCGTAACCCCCCTTTCCATTTCACAACTGCGCCGCGTATGTCGGCGTGACCATTTTGCATTTGACAGCACCGCTGACCTCCCCATCAGCGCAAACATTATCGGCCAATCGCGCGGCATTCGGGCGATTGAATTTGGCATCGACATCCAGAGCGAAGGGTTTAACATTTACGTTTTGGGGCAGATGGGAACGGGGCGCGCCACCGCGATTGAACGCTTTTTACACAATCGCACCCAAGACCAGCCGCAGCCGCCCGATTGGGTGTATGTCCACAATTTCAGTACACCCCATCAACCCCGCGCCATTGAATTACCTGCTGGTGAAGGGGCAACTTTTTGCAAACGGATGAAGGAGTTGCACCGTGCCTTACGCTCAGAATTGCCCGAAGCGTTCAACGGCGATGCTTACGCACAGGCGATGGAAATGGTCAGCGGCAAGTACGAAGAGCAACATATGGCGTTGATGCAGGCGGTACAACAACAGGCGGAAGAAGCTGGGTTTACCATCGTCAGTACAACATCTGGATTTAACGTCGCGCCATTGAAAGACGGCCGTCCCATCACCCAAGAAGAGTGGCAAGCGTTGCCATTGGACACGCGGCAACAGCAGGAGATTGACCGCCAAGCCGTGACCCGTGCGTTGGAAGATACGCTTGAGAAAGTGCAATTGCTCAACCACGAAGCGACGGCAGAGGTGGACGAAATTGATGCCGAAATTATTAAAATGGTGACACAACCCCATTTTACGACGTTGCGTGAGGCATACGCAGATGAAGATGAGATTTTGCTCTATCTGGGCGAGGTGCAAAGCGATGTTGCCGATAATATCAGTGATTTTGCGCCCAGCGATGAGGATGAGCCAGACCCAAATGCGGATTTACAGCGGTATGAGGTGAATGTGCTGGTTGATAACGGCCGTGTTGAAGGTGCGCCCGTCATCATTGAACAAAATCCAACTTACCATCGCTTGATTGGGCGATTGGAATATGAGATGCGCGAGGGCGTGGTTTCGACCCATTTCACCAACATCAAAAGCGGCAGTTTGCATCAGGCAAACGGCGGCTATCTTATTTTGAATGCGCGGGATGTGCTGAAAGACGAATTTGCGTGGGAAGCGTTGAAACGCGCCCTGAAAACGCGCCATATTCGGGTGCAACCGATGGCGACGATGAACGGCGGCACACAAGTGCTGGCAAAATCGCTCGATCCTGAACCCATCCCGTTGGATGTGAAAATTGTGCTGATGGGCAGCCCGCGCCTGTATTACGCGCTGTACGAAAATGACGATGAGTTCAATAATTTATTCAAAGTGCGCTCCGATTTTGGGGCGACGATGCCGCGCACGGATGCGTTTGAGGAGTCGTATGCCCAATTTATCGCCACGCGCTGCACGGAAGAGGGGCTGTATCATTTTGACAAAACGGCCGTTGAACGCATGGTCGAATATGGCTCACGTTTAGCCCGCCATCAAGACAAACTCAGCACCCGCTTTGGCGCGGTCGCCGATGTGGTGCGCGAAGCGAGCTATTGGGCGGGGCGGGATGGGCGAGAATTAGTGACCGCCGCCGATGTGAAGAAAGCACTCACCGAACATCGTTATCGCGCCAATCGGCTGGAAGAAGAGATTGTCGAAGATATTATCGACGGCACGATATTCATCGCCACCGACGGCGCAGTCGTGGGGCAGGCGAACGGGCTGTCGGTGATGGACACGGGCGAGTACGCTTTTGGCGTGCCTGGCCGCCTGACCGTTCGCACGTTTATGGGCGAAGAGGGCGTTGTTCACATCGAGCAAGAGACGGATATGTCTGGTCCCATCCATGAGAAAGGATTTTTGACGTTAAAGGGGTATTTGGGCGGTATGTATGCTCAAAAACGGCCGTTATCCCTAAGTGCCAGCATGACCTTTGAGCAAAGTTACGGCCTCATCGACGGCGATAGTGCCTCATCGACGGAGATTTATGTGTTGCTGTCCAGTTTGGCAAACCTGCCGATCAAACAGGGGATTGCAGTCACTGGCTCGGTCAATCAGCGGGGCGAAGTGCAACCCATCGGCGGCGCGAATGAGAAGATCGAGGGCTTTTTCAACATTTGCCACGCACGGGGATTGACGGGCGAGCAAGGGGTGATGATTCCGGCGGTCAATGTGCCAAATTTGATGTTGGCGGAGGAGGTAATAACGGCCGTTTCCAACAAAAAATTCCACATCTACCCCATCGCCACGATTGATGAAGGGATTGAACTGCTGACAGGTGTTCCCGCTGGCGAACGCGCCGATGATGGCAGCTATCCTGATGGGACAGTCCATCAGGCGGTGCTGGCGCGGTTGAAGGCATTGGCGGAGAAGCCGAAAGATGGGGATGAAAGTGGGGAGGAGGAGGAGTAG
>CAYSDT010000220.1:0-5505 GCA_964429835.1 uncultured Ardenticatenaceae bacterium
TGCGCTCCTGAAACAGAAACGATTATTCAAGAAGTAGAGGTTGAAGTTACCCGCGTGGTTACGGAAACCGTCACAGAAGCAGGCGAAGAAGTAGAAGTGACCCGCGTGGTTGTGGAAACAGAAATGGTTGAGGTAGAAGTAACGGCCGTTCCCGAAGAAGCCGCCGCCGCACCGACAGAACCCCAAATGGGTGGCATCCTGAATTTGTCACTCGGCCCCGATTTTATCACCTTCCATCCCTATTTTGATGTAAGTACAGGCCAATTCAAGCCGATATTCTATGAAGCCCCCATACGCATCAGCGATGATGGTGACTTTGAGCCATGGCTGGCCGAATCTTGGGAAGAGAGCGAAGACGGCCTTTCCATCGTGCTTCATTTGCGCGAAGGCGTTATGTTCCATAACGGCCGTGAAATGACCGCTGATGATGTAATTTGGTCAGTCGATCACGCCCGCAACACAGAATTTGGTCATCACCTTAGCGACCGCTTCCTGTTGGCAACTGGTGCTGAGAAACTTGATGAGTACACCGTACAAATCAATTACAGCGAAGTTGGCCCCAAACTTGACGGCATCGCCACCATGCAAATCTTCCCCCAAGAAGCATTGGAAAATATCGAAACCGTCCCCGTTGGCACAGGCCCCTTCAAATTTGACGAATGGGTTCCCGGCGACCGCCTTGTAGCCTCAAAATTTGAAGATTATTGGCAAGAAGGACTGCCCTATCTTGATGGTGTTGTGATTAAACCCATCCCCGATGAACAATCCCGGATGGTCAACTTGTTAGCTGGCAGCATTGACGCATTGCGTGGTGTTCCATTGGCAGACAAGGAACTCCTTGAAGAAACACCCGGCGTTACCGTGTCTAGCAGCCCCGCAGGATTCTTCTTCTACGCCTTCATTATGAACACAAACGAACCGCCCTTTGACGATCCATTGGTGCGGCAAGCGATGAATTATGCAGTTGATCGCGATAAAATCGCCGCAACCGCATTCCATGGCGCAGAAATACCTGTATTGGAACCCTACCCCGAAACATCTTGGGCTTACGTTGACGAATTAGCCGACTACTACACCTATGACTTAGAGAAAGCCAAAGAACTTTTGGTTGAAGCTGGCTACCCCGATGGCTTTGAAACATCAATGCTCATTCGCGGCTCCAGTGGCCCCTATGTCGATCAGGCACAGGTATATCAGCAAGATTTGGCACAAATTGGTATCGAGATGGAACTGTTGCCCACCGAATTAGCTCAATACTTCCCCGCCCTCATCGGCAGTGAATTTGCGATTGCTTCTCACGGTACCGGCGATGCCACCGTTGATCCCAGCGGCTTGTTTGAAGGCGCAGCTTGTTGCCGCCCCTTCCGTAACTTCTTCGGAATTACCGACAATGAAACATGGTTCCCCGAATATGCAGAACTTATCGCGCAGGGTCGTGCGTCTTTAGATCAAGACGAACGCCAAGCCTATTACAACGATGCGTTGACCATTCAGATGGAACAAGGGTGGAACATCCCCACAGCATGGCGGCAAGAAATTTATGCCTACAACGACAATGTGCATGAGTTCCGCACCGATATGGCTGGCAATATCTGGCTAAATGAAACATGGCTAACCCCGTAAAAATGGATAGACCATATTCGTAAATTTAACGAATATCTACCACTGTCATTCTCGCGTAGGCGGGAATCTACCTCTCTGAAAAAAGATGGATTCCTGCCTTCGCAGGAATGATAAATCGTTAAGTTTATGGTAATGACATACAAGACTTGCGGGGTATCAGCCCCGCAGGTCTGTAAATTTATTGTAACTGTACAGGTGTTTGCAAAAATCAGTATAGCGGCGACTGAGCTTGTCGAAGTCAAAGCGGTTTTTGTATTTCCGTCTCCGCTCCGCCTTTGACAGGTGGTTCTTGAGCTTGCCGAAAGGCTCAGGCTACGACTATCTGTACCGTTATAATTTATTTTCGCACAGTGGAATAAAACAAAATGGGCAAATATACCATTAGACGGCTGTTACAAATGATCCCCGTATTATTTGTTGTATCTGTCGTCATTTTCTCAATTATTCACCTCATTCCTGGCGATCCAGCCGAAATCATCGCGGGAACCAATGCTACAGAGGATCAGGTAATCGCCTTACGCAGTCAATATGGCTTGGATGAGCCATTGTGGACGCAATACTTTATCTGGATAGGAAATGTGGCAGTTGGGGATTTGGGTAACTCGTTAATTAATGGCTTCCCTGTGAATGAGTTAATTAAACAGAGAATTCCAGCGACAATTGAGTTAGCCATTGCCGCGTCCATTATTGGCGTAGTGATTGCTGTGCCATTAGGTATTTTTTCTGCATTGAAACCGGGCAGTTTCCTTGATTTTACCGCAACCTCATTTTCCGCACTTTCCTTTGCCATACCCGGCTTCTGGTTGTCGATTCTTTTTGTTATGCTTTTTAGCTTGGAACTCAAAATTTTGCCTCCATCTGGCCGCCCCGATTTTAGCACGCACCCAGTTGAGCATATGAAAGCGTTGATTATGCCCGCTTCTGTATTAGGCATTGCTATGGCGGCAAAATTAACCCGCTACTTGCGCTCCTCTATGTTGGATGAACTGGGCAAAGATTATGTCCGAACGGCTCGTGGGAAAGGGTTGAACGAACGCACAACGGTGACTCGCCACTTGTTGCGTAACTCCCTGATCCCCGTCATCACTGCATTTGGATTGCAAATGGGCGACCTTTTGAGCGGGGCTATCATCGTAGAATCCATTTTTGCATGGCCGGGCATAGGGCGGCTGACAATTCAAGCGATCAGTTGGCGAGATTATACGATATTGCAAGCCAGCGTTATGTTTGTTGTGATTGCATTTTTGGTCATCAATTTGCTGACAGATTTGGCGTATGGGTTTGTCAATCCTCAGATTCATTATGATTAACGCAGATACCGAGAATACGGGGATACAGCGATGACAACAAATTTAAGTTCAATTGAGCAGAGTAATCGTGAACAAATTGAACAATTGGAAAAACCAAAAAGCCCAACGCAGATAGCTGTTCGCACGTTATGGAAAAATCGTTCGGGTATGATTGGCCTTGCTATCATTCTCGTGATGCTCATTATAGCCATTCTTTCACCCGTATTGGCTCCATACGATCCGCTTGAGATGCACGCGGAAGATCGCTTCCATCCCCCAGCTGCTCCATACTATTTAGGCACAGACGAGTTTGGCCGGGATATTTTGAGCCGCATTTTGATTGGCTCACGGGTTGCATTTAGCGTAGGGCTTGTTTCGGTCGGGCTTTCGACCATTATGGGCGTGTCCATTGGATTGGTAGCTGGTTACAAAGGAGGCAAGTTCGATTCTGTTGTTATGCGCTTTTTTGATGCGTTACTAGCATTTCCAGCTATATTATTAGCTATCATTATTTTAGCGGTGTTGGGGCCGGGTGCTTTCAACGCGATTTTAGCTATCGCCATTGTCACAACGCCCGCTTTTGCCCGTCTGACCCGCGCCAATGTTTTGGTTGAAAAGAGCAAAACGTATGTGGAAGTTTCTTTATCCGTAGGGGCAAAGCCATCTCGGATTATGTCCCGTCATATTTTGCCCAATGTGTCTTCAACTATTTTGGTTCACGTCACTATTGCGATGGCTTCTGCCATTTTGCTGGAATCGGCATTAAGCTTTTTGGGGCTGGGGACACCATTGCCCGCTCCGTCTTGGGGTTCAATGTTAAGTATTGGTCGAGGATTTATGCACCTTGCGCCGTGGTATAGTATTTTTCCGGGCTTGGCAATTATGATCTTGATTATGGGATTTTATCTATTAGGTGATGGGTTGCGCGATGCGCTAGACCCGCGCCGAAGAAAATAAGTTAATACATGTTAGCTGGCGGTCGAAACCGCGCCTACGGTTGCAAAGTCGGCCTTCGCCGACTAGACCTCAGTCGGTAGAATCGTTCGCTGAGCTAATATAAATTGGGAATTAAATTATGAGCAACTCTACGACAGCAGTATCCGCAACTGATTATGATTTGGGGCAGATGGATTCGGCCTATGAGCAATTTGTCGAATCGTATCCGACTTATAAAACAACGGCCGTTTTAGACGATTTACGCGCCACCGAATACGGCCGTTTGGACAAAACAAAGCAGGTCTATCTTGATTACACAGGCGGCGGGCTGTACGCCGAAAGCCAATTACGGGCGCACATGGACGTTCTCAGCAATCATGTGTTTGGCAACCCACATTCCAATAACCCCACCTCATCGGCGGCGACAGATTTGGTTGAGGGAGCGCGGGCGTATGTTTTGGAGTATTTCAACGCCTCGCCAGATGAGTACACGCTCATTTTTACGGCCAATGCCAGCCATTCATTAAAATTGATTGGCGAAGCGTACCCATTCACAACGGAGAGCCGTTATTTGCTTACGTTTGATAACCATAATTCGGTGAATGGTATTCGTGAATTTGCGCGTTCAAGAGGAGCGGCCGTTACCTATATGCCCATCGCCATGCCTGATTTACGCATTGATCGGAAACAACTGACCGCCCATCTGAATGAAGCCGATCCAAATCAGAATAACCTTTTTGCCTTCCCGGCACAATCAAACTTTACAGGTGTGCAGCATCCGCTTGAACTTATTGCCGAAGCAAAGGAAAAGGGATGGGATGTTGTTCTTGATGCGGCCGCTTTTGCGCCGACGAGCAGGCTTGACCTGAGCGTGTGGCAGCCCGATTTCACCGTCATGTCTTTCTATAAGATGTTTGGCTACCCGACGGGGCTTGGCTGTTTGATTGCGCGTAAAGAGACGTTGGCAAAGTTGCAACGCCCTTGGTTTGCTGGAGGCACAATCGTGTTGGCTTCGGTGCAGGGTGAACGGCATTATTTGGCTCAGGATGAGGCCGCCTTTGAAGATGGCACTGTCGATTACCTTAACATTCCAGCGGTGGAGATCGGTTTGCGGCATCTTTCTTCTGTTGGTATCGAGACCATCCATGAGCGCGTCCACTGTCTGACGGGATGGCTGCTTGATAATCTTTTTGCATTGAGCCATCAAAATGGACAGCCATTGGTGCGGATTTACGGGCCAACTAACCTGCACCAGCGCGGGGGGACGATTACGTTTAATTTATATGATGCAAACGGCCGTTTATTTAATTTTAACCGTATTGAGGAGTTGGCTGGAAAGGAGAATATCTCCGTGCGTACTGGCTGCTTCTGTAATCCTGGTGCTGGTGAAATTTCCGAAGGATTAACGGAATCTGATCTTGCCGATGGTTTTAATCAGGAGTTAAGTTTCCCCCAATTTGTATCCATGATTGAACACACGAGCGGCAAAAGTGCGGGCGCAATTCGCGCTTCTGTGGGCATCGCCTCTAATTTTGCCGATGTATACCGCTTTTTGAACTTTATTCACGGTTTTTTGAATAAAGATACCGATAAAATTGGTGCTGTTGAATTTGATATTCAAACGTGCCGTGTCATTCGGGATGGCAGCTAATTGATA
>CAYSDT010000221.1:0-3823 GCA_964429835.1 uncultured Ardenticatenaceae bacterium
CCCAACCAGCAAAGTCAACTTCAAGTGGCAGGGTGTCGGTGAAGAGGACGTTTGTATCTGAAACGGCCGCTTCGTTTGCCAACACCACTGTATATGTCACATTTTCGTGATGGCTGATACTGCTTGGTGAGGCAGTTTTATCGAGGGTTAGGCCGGGGGCGTAATCGGTCATATCAAAATCATCGATCATTAGCCGTTCACCGTCAGCGATTGAAATAACTTGAACAAGAATATCATCGCCGCTAATGTTGGCGACTCCTATATACTGAGCATAGGTTGTACTGGAAACGTCAACAACCGCACCGATGTTTGTCCAACTGCCAGCACCTTGTTTATATTGCACTTGGAACTGAACTGGGCTGCCATCACCATTCCAATGACGATACCAGAAGGAGATTATGCCTAATCCACCATCTTTACCATTACCATCTAAGCCAGTGTATAGCAGGTATTCATTGCTTCCACTATCATCATTGAAGCGGACAGCGTTTCCAGAGCGTGCATTTTGGCTGTGGCACATAGAGTTATAGGTACCCCATGTTCCAGAGGCACTTGTATAGGTGAAAACACCGCCGTAGCCAGTATCGCTGCATGCATCAAAGTCTTCAGTAATAGGGGCGGCACGCACGGTAAATATGTTGACTAAGAATAAGCTGAGAAATACCGCTAATGCAAGCGGGGCAGCCAGCCATAGAGATTGTTTTTGTTTAAGGGTCATGTTGTTCTCCTATTATTGTGAAGCTCAAAAGTCAGAAATTGGTTCATTTTTCCTCCAGTGGGAAATTGGTCTGGGTTATTCCCAGACGGATGAGGGGCAGTTATAACCATCACCCCATAAGTAAAATAAGCGTGCCTCGCAATGCGCGTGAACACATCGTGAAGTATAGCATAAATGTGTTGAAAATAGGCTTGATTCTTCGCCTGTGTGAAGGATCAACTTGGTACAACCCAGCCTAGTTGCTCTAATTTTTGCGGTGTTTCATCTAGTGCGACTTCGGCGACAGTTTTATATGCTGAAATCCATTGATCTAGTTCGTCCATCTTTGCGTCGCGTATTTTTGTGGCTTCTTGTGCTTGTCCGCGCTCGGTGTTTTGTTGACTCTTGGCATTAATGACGGCTTGCACGAGTGCGTTTTCGGCTGACAGCTTGGCTTGATCGTAGCTGTACGGGGTCATGGCGGCGATGAATGCGGGAGTTTCTAGCATTGCTTTGTAGAAGAACATCGTCTGTTCGATCCAGCCACCGATGCTTATTTTACGACGGCCGTTTAACCCCAGTGCGTTGCGTGCTTCCGCATTCCCCTCAAAAACAAGGCGGCTGATTTTAAGGGTGCGCTTGTAGGCAGCATCGGCGGTGTCCCATGCTGATTGCAATGTGTTTGTTGCCTCGTACTGCTGACCGTACTCTTTGCGCTGTGCGGCCACCAAGTCGATCACTTCGTTGTACAAGGCGAGTGCCGCTTGCAGACGGGGTTGATCGTATCCAAACAGTGTTACTGCATCCAGAATATCTTGATTGCTCAAACTATTATCTATTACAATACGCGCCTCTAACAGCCGCTGATCCATACTTTTTCTTTGCTCACTCATGATAAATCTCCTAATGTGGTTGACACTTGCCTGATTTAGGCAAGAAACTTACCGATGTCTATTGAAATCGGTTAAAAACATGGTTGTGGTCGGCTTGTCCCCCGTCATATGCCGTTTGTCCCTCGTCATATGTGACTTGTCCCCTATTATATACTATTTGTCCCTTGTCATATATGACTTGTCCCCTGTTATATACTATTTGTCCCTTGTCATATATGACTTGTCCTCCGTCATATACCGCTTGTCCCCCGTCATATACCATTTGTTCCTCGTCATGTATGACTTGTCCCTCGTCACATGGCGGAGTCGAGCCTTTAGGCGGTGCGTTTGGCGGGGAAAATCGGCTGAAGCCTCTACTCCAGTTTGCCACTTGCCGCTTGCAACTTGCCACTCGTTGCTTGCCAATGGATGATGATCCAAACGGCCGTTAATCCATAGATCACCGTCATCCCCAAAAACGTCAACTGAATTGCCGTTGAGGATGAATTCTTGATTGGGTTGCGCGGGTGCAGAACCAGTTCCGCGCCGAAGGTGGCGACCAGCAGTAGCACGGCATACGCGGGCGGAAGCACCCCTGTAAAGCGGCTGGGCGACAGGAACGTGATGACGATCATCACGATTAGGCCGGTGGCGACCATGTTCAACGCGGCCGCCATGCGCGGCTCTTGCATGAAAACCGCTCCCCAACTTATGTCGGAGGCGATCATGCTGAAGGCTACGCCGGCGGTGTAGAATCCATAGCCCACCCAGCCGATGATGAGCATTAACCGTTGTAAGCGCGGCTTATTCACCGCCAGTACAACTACGCCCAACACCCCCGCCGCCATCAGCCCCAACATGCCCACCCATGTCAGCGATACATGCACATAAATAATCCGAATCGCCCGCCCCAACATCGCCTCTTCGGGCGCAAGCAACGCCAAAACGGCCGATGCTGTCAACAGCGCGGCCAATACAATCCAAAATCGGGCAGATGTAGATATTTTCATAATTATTATCGTAGGGGTGTTTAAGTGCAGGGCATGGCAACGCCATGCCCCTACCGTAGGGGTTTGGCGTTGCCAAACCCAACGTCTAAGGGTTTCCGTCAACGTTTTTACTCTTCATCATAATCATCATCGGGGCGGATGGCATCCACTTGGCGGCTGATTTGGCGCACACGCGAGCGGGCGCGGGCGGCGGCATAACGCGCCTTCGCCCAGCGATTATCGGTGCGGTCTTCGTCTGGTGGCGTGGCCGCCCATTTGACGATGGACGCGCCCCAGCTTAATCCGCCGCCAAAACCGACGAAAACGACGTTGTCGTCTGGTTGTAAACGGCCGTTTCTCACCGCCTCATCCAACGCAATCGGGATGGAGGCCGCCGACGTGTTGGCGACGGTATCCACGTTCACATAAAACTTGTCAGGGGAGATGCCCAATCGTTTAGCCGCCGTGTCGATGATGCGCGTGTTGGCTTGATGAGGCACGATCAAGGCCACATCATCCATCGTCAGCCCCGCCTCTTCAACCGCTTCCAACACCGATTGGGCGATGATTTTAGTGGCAAAGCGGAACACCTGACGGCCGTTCATGGAGACGACGTTCGCTTGATAACTGTTGCGATAAAATGAGGGGGCGAGGGTGGGGACGGGGTTGCGATAGACGGTCGGCAGCCGCAATAAATCCGCACCAGAACCATCCGAGCCGAGCGTGGTCGCCATCACCCCGCCAGGGATGCTGGAGCCGTTCAGCACGATTGCGCCCGCGCCGTCGCCAAATAAAATGCACGTTTCGCGGTCGTTCCAGTCGAGTACACGGGACATCGTTTCTGAACCGATGATAACGGCCGTGTTGATGAATCCCGTCGCAATCGCCTGCGTTGCCATCCCGATGCCGTACACAAAGCCCGTGCAAGCCGCGCCCAAATCGAATGCGCTGGCGTTGACCGCGCCCAAATAATCTTGCACCAATGAAGCCGAAGCGGGGAAGGAATTACTGGCTGTCGAGGTGGCGACGATGATCATATCGACCTCTTGCGGATGGATGCCGGCCGTTGCCAACGCCTTCGCCGCCGCCTCAAATCCCAGCGTCGCCGTCGTCTCATTTTCATTGGCAATGTGCCGTCTGGTGATGCCCGTGCGGCTGCGAATCCACTCATCGGTGGTGTTTACCAGCAACGCAATGTCATCATTTGTCAGCACGGTTTCGGGTAAATAACTTCCCCAACCGACGATGTGGGCGTATCTAAGCAT
>CAYSDT010000221.1:3923-5503 GCA_964429835.1 uncultured Ardenticatenaceae bacterium
AGGATGGATTGGGCGGCGCGGCGGGTGTGTTCGTCGTCGGTGCCGAGCATGGCGGCTAATTCGGTTAAACGGCCGTTTTCATCCAACACCTCAACCACCGTACTCGTGCGCCCATCGCGCACCCGCTTGCTCACATGCAAATGCGCGTCCCCATAGCCCGCCAATTGGGGCAGATGGGTGACGACGATGACCTGATGCGCGTCGTTTGTCGTCAATCCCCATAATTTACGCCCCACAATATCGCCCACGCGCCCGCCGATGCCTTGATCGATCTCATCGAAAATCAAAGTCGGGGTTGTGTCCGCTTGGGTGAGGGCAGTTTTCAGTGCCAGCATCAGCCGCGCCGTTTCGCCGCCACTGGCGACTTTGACCATCGGCTTGAGCGGTTCGCCGGGATTGGTGGAGAGCATAAATTCCACACGGTCGAAGCCCGTTTTATCGAACGCAAACCGCCGTCCATTGATGAACGCGCCATCGGGTGCATCTTCAAGTTGGAAATCAACGCTAAAGCGCGTCCCTTCCATCTTCAAATCAGCCAACTCAGTTTCGACCACTGCGCTTAATTTTTTGGCGGCGGCGCGGCGTTTCTTTGACAGAGCGGCCATCATGTCGCCCAATTTATGCAAATAAGTCTCAATTTGGGCGGCCAATTGTGCCAATCGCTCGCCACTCGTGCTTATTTTTTCTAAATCGGCTTCCGCTTCCACAGCCAACGCCAATACGTCAGCGATGCTCTCCCCATATTTGCGTTTGAGCGTGCCGATTAGCTCCAGCCGCTCTTCCACTTCGGCAAGGCGGCTGGGATTGTATTCCAGATTATCGAGGTACGTTTGGCTGTCGCTGGCGACTTCGGTCGCTTGAAAAACCAGCCCTTGCACCGTTTCCAGCAAAGGCGATTGTGAATCGTCGTAGCGCACCAACTGCACGAGGGCGCGTTCCACTTGGCCGAGCAAATCTGTCACAGAACGGCCGTTTTCACCATCACCATCCCCATCAACCAGCAACGCCACCGCTTCGCTGGCGGAGCGCGTCAACTGTTCGGCATTGGCAAGACGGTCACGTTCGGCACGAAGCGCATCCTCTTCCCCGACGGTTAAATCGGCCGCGCTAATCTCCTCAACTTGAAAAGTCAGCATATCTTTCCGCTGTGCCAGCAGCCGTTCATCTTGTTGCAACTGCCCCATTTCGCGCTGCACGGTTTGCAATGCCGCCACTTCACGGGCGATGGTTTCACGGTCGCCCTTCGCCCGTGCGTATGCGTCAAGTAAGCTTAAATGGGTGCGCGGATTGAGCAGTGAAAGGTGTTCCCCTTGCCCATGCACATCAATAAGCGGGGCGGCGATTTGGCGCAGCAGGGTGAGGTTTACAGAACGGCCGTTTACACGATTGACAGAACGGCCGTTTGCCCGCAACTCCCGCGCCAGCGTCAAGCTGTCTTCGCTGTCCGCTTCCAATCCCTCTTTCAACAGTACGGGGGATAGTTGCTTTTGCATCGCGTCGTTCAGCGTGAACGTCGCTTCCAACTGCGCGATGTCCGCCCCTGCCCGAATCATGCTTGTGTCAGCACGGCCGCCGAGCAG
>CAYSDT010000222.1:0-1811 GCA_964429835.1 uncultured Ardenticatenaceae bacterium
AACGGCCGTTTCCTCCGCAGACAATCCCCCATACAACACAAACAACGGCAGGCAAACGGCCGTTAGCAACCAGAACACACGTCTATAAATCATCACGCCTCCATTTTGCAATGTAACCTTCAATGAACAACACTATACGATCAATAGAAGAGACTGTCTAATTCCCCCCGCTCCCCCTGCGTTTGTACGCTGTAATTCGCCGCGCCCCATCGCCTACGCTAAAATAGTGCCATAAACAATAACTATCCACACAAGGAGAGCGATATGCGAGTTTTAATCACCGGCGCGGCCGGTTTCTTAGGGTCACATCTCAGTGACCGCTTTATTAAAGAAGGACATACCGTCATCGGCATGGACAATCTCATCACGGGCAGCATGGACAACATCGCCCATCTGATGGGACATGAGCAATTCAGCTTCATCAATCAAGATGTCAGCAATTTCATCTATGTGGCTGGCGATCTGGATGCCGTCCTGCACTTTGCCAGCCCCGCCAGCCCCAACGATTATCTGGAACATCCCATCCCCACCATGAAAGTCGGCTCATTAGGCACGCACAACACATTGGGATTAGCGAAGGTGAAAGGGGCGCGTTACCTCTTCGCCTCCACATCGGAAACCTACGGCGACCCGCTGGTGAACCCGCAACCCGAAAGCTATTGGGGCAATGTCAACCCCAACGGGCCGCGCTCCTGCTACGATGAAGCCAAGCGATTCAGCGAAGCGTTGGTGCTGGCGTACCATCGCTATCACGGGCTGGAAACGCGCATCGTCCGCATTTTCAACACTTACGGGCCGCGTATGCGCCTGAACGACGGCCGTGTTGTCCCCAATTTCATCGCCCAAGCGTTGACCAACAAGCCGCTGACCGTTTATGGTGACGGCACACAAACGCGCTCATTCCAGTTTTACACCGATCTGGTTGAAGGCATTTATCGCCTGCTCTTTTCGGGCGAGACGATGCCCGTCAACATCGGCAACCCCGTCGAAATGTCCATGCTTGATTTTGCCCACGCGGTCATCAAGCAAGCGGACAGCAAATCGGACATCATGTTTACCAATCCGACAGACGGCCGTTTTACAGATGATCCCAAAGTGCGCTGCCCCGACATCAGCAAAGCCAAGCGCGTGCTGGATTGGGAGCCGAAAGTAGACCTCGAAGAAGGGCTGCTGGAAACCATCGCCTACTTCCGCAACAAAATCTGATCAATTGTCAATTGTCAATGGGCAATTGTCAATTGTCAACGGGGGGGACTCGTTGACAATTGATAGTTGACAATTAACAATTGACAATTCCCCCATCTGGTGAGCAAACGCCTGTTACCCATCACGTTTTCCCCTCTGCCATTTCTCCTCGCGTTGCTCGCGGGGGTGATGGTTGCTCGGTTGCCTTTGGTCACGGTGGCGGGGGCGATGGGATTAACGGCCGTTTTCATTCTCATCGTCATCGAACCCCTGTTTGGTCTGGGGCTGGCTCTCTTAATCGGCCCATTGGGCGCGTGGGAAGCCAATTTTGGCACAGGATTACCGCTCGACAGCGGCCAACTGCTGCTGCTGTTGACGATGGCGGTCTGGTTTGGCCGTGCGCTTTCACGCCGCGAGCTAACCATCCCCCGTTCACCGCTTAACTTGCCATTGTGGAGTTTTGTCTGGATAACGGCCGTTTCCCTCACCTTCTCCCCCTCATTCCCCCTCGCCTTCCGCGAATGGGCAAAATGGGTCGAAATCGGCCTCATCATCTGGATTATTGCTTCCGAACAGAAGCACCGTCGCCCGCTAATTTTGGCGATGCTGTTAGCCGCCGGAGCCAG
>CAYSDT010000222.1:1911-5487 GCA_964429835.1 uncultured Ardenticatenaceae bacterium
GATTTAACCTTCGGCGACATGCGCGGCATCGACATCACCGACACAAACTACGCCGTCGTTGAACGGCTGGCACATTGGCAAGCGGCGATGGGCATGGCAAACGACAACGTCTGGTTTGGCATCGGTTTTGGCAATTACGCCGCCGTTTACGCCGAGTACGCCCTCATCAATTGGCCTGACGCGCTGGGACACGCCCACAATTATTATCTCACCCTGCTATCTGAAATCGGCGTGGTCGGGCTAATCGCTTATTTATGGGTATGGACGGCCGTTTTCATCCAAACTATCCGCACCATCAATCAGACAAGTGGGCTATGGCGCGGTGTCGCGCTCGGCCTCCTCGCCGCGTGGACAGCCCTCGCCGTCCATCACCTCGTTGACAAACTATACGTCAACAACATTTACATTCATCTGGGCGTAATGCTCGGCCTTTTACAAATAACAAGTAGCAAGTTGCAAGTTGCAAGTGACGTGCGCTCAATCTCCTCACATGATTAAATTTTTCGCAAACATCGCTGGCTTCTTTGGAATGAATCCCAAAGAAGCCGAACGCTTCATTAAATTCGCCATCGTCGGCACGATTGGCTTCGTCGTTGATTTTGGCACACTCATCATTCTCAAGGAAGTTTTCAATTTTCCCACATTGGTGGCAAATACGATCTCCTTTTCAGCGGCCGTAATCAGCAACTTCACCTTCAACCGATACTGGACATATCCTGATTCGCGCAGTAAGAATTTATGGGTGCAGATGAGCCAATTTTTCGCCGTCAACATCGTCGGCTTGCTCATCAACAACAGTATTTTATTCTTCATGGAAGGCGTTTTCAACGGCTGGCTGACACTCGTGCCTGTATTGGCAGATCGCGGCTACATCTTCGCCAAGATGGTCGCCACCATCGTCGTGCTGTTCTGGAATTTCTTCGTCAATCGCTACTGGACGTACAGCGATGTTGAATAGACCCATCTCATTCCCACGCTCCGCGTGGGAATGCAGACTGGACGCTCTGCGTCCCCCTGCGACGCAGAGCGTCTGGCAGAGCATTCCACGCAGAGCGTGGAAAGAGACCTACTTGCAACTTGCAACTTACCTACTTGCAACTCTCTTATGAATCCCTTAACCGTCGGGGTCGATATGACCTCCGCTATCATGCAGGGGGGCGGGATTGGGCGGTACACCCGCGAACTAATCCACGCCCTGCTGGAGCTTGACAGCGACAACCAATACCGCTTTTTTTCAGCAAAACCGCCCCCCAATCCGCCCGTCGCCAACCCGATACCCATCGCCGCCAACGCCAGCTACCACCCGTCACGCCTAAGCGAACGATGGTTATATCGGCTGTGGTATCGCTTTCGGCTGCCCATGCCTGTGCAATGGAACACGGGCAAAATCGACCTGTTTCACTCGCCAGATTTTGTATTGCCGCCCGTCAGCGGCAACATCCCCACGCTGTTGACCGTCCATGACATCTCCTTCGCCCATTACCCCGAAACCTTCCCCGCGCCGCTGGTGAAATACCTGAACAGCGTCGTGCCGTGGTCAATTGAACGGGCGACGCATGTGTTGGCTGATTCAATTTCGACCAAGCGGGATTTAGTGGAGTTGTGGCGTGTGCCAGAGGAGAAGGTGACGGTGTTGTATGCGGGGGTAAACGGCCGTTTTCAACCATCACAACCTGCACAAATAACGGCCGTTTGTCAAAAACACAACATCACCACCCCGTACATCCTCTGCGTCGGCACCGTGCAGCCACGCAAAAACTACCCGATGCTCGTCCGCGCCTTCGCCCCGTTGGCAAAGGAACTTCCGCATAATTTGGTTATCGCTGGCGGCAAGGGATGGTTAAACGAGGAATTGATGGCTGAGATTGAGCGACAAGGCGTGGGCGACCGCGTGCAGTTCACCGGCTTTGTTGACGATGCCGACCTGCCCGCCCTCTACAGCGGCGCGGACGTGCTGGCGTTCCCCAGTCTGTACGAAGGATTCGGCTTGCCGCTGTTGGAAGCGATGGCTTGCGAAACGGCCGTTGTTTCCTCAAATTCCTCCTGCCTGCCCGAAGTGGCGGGCAACGCCCCCCTGCTCCCCCCCGACGATGAGGCCGCCTGGACGCAAACATTGCGCCGCCTGCTAACCTCTCCCGCCGACCGCGCCGCTCTTATTAAGGATGGCTACGCGCAGGTGCGGAAATTTGGATGGAAAACGGCCGCTGAACAACTCCGCGCCATCTACCATCAACTTGTATAACAAAAGCACCACCCACCTTCAAGATGGATGGCACTTGGGGGTTGAGTGACGTACAGAAATCTGATATACTATACGTCACAACAACAAGCGAGGTGTTACGATGTTAGTTAAAGAAAAGAAGAAATTGACGTTGCGTATGGACGCACAACTTATTGAACGAGCAAAACAGTATGCCGCCAATGGGAACATCTCTGTCTCTCAACTGGTGGAGGCATTTTTTTATGAGATCGAAAGAAAACAGCACAAGAAAAAATCCGCCACACCAGTTCTAGATCAATTGACTGGGATTTTACCTCCTGAAGCATCCGTAGATGAGTATCATGATTATTTAGCGGAAAAATACGGTGTAAGCTAATGCGTGTTTTGGTTGATATAAATATCATTTTAGACGTTCTGATACGCAGAGAACCCCACTTTTCTGCTTCATCAGAGGTTTGGGCGGCGATTGAGACAGGAAAAATAGAAGGCGTATTGGCCGCACACAGCGTCACCACATTGTTCTACCTGATGTCACGCCACGCAAATTGGCGTACTGCCACTAATACGGTCGCCATGACGATGAAAGTTTTTTCTGTTGCTTCCGTAGATGAGGAAACCTTAAAACGCGCATTGGCGTGGAATTGGAAAGATTTTGAAGATGCCGTACAGATGGCAACGGCCGTTAATACCAACGCCGACTACCTCATCAGCAGAAACCCGCGCGATTTTGAACAGCAACCAGTCCCCGTCCTTCAGCCAGCCGCCCTGCCGCCGCTGCTTCCCCCAACCGATTAAAACGCCATTTTACCTTTCGCTCCCCTGCCTTTTCCTGTCAATTTGGGGATGGGTAGCTTTTGATAGCAAACGGCCGTTATAACCCCATCTAAATTATTAACAGACTGCACAAAACTTAAAAAGCAACCCACACTCATCAAACTAAAGGAGAGAAGTATCTTATGAATATACTATTATGCAACGGGCTTGCTCCTTTAATTGTGGCAGTACTGATTTTTGTATGGTTATACGATACACACAAAAAAGAATCCTTTTTAGTTGGCTATGGAATCATTTTACTGACTTGGCTGGCCGAAGTATCCTTGGTTTATGGCAGTTGTTTAGAATGTAAAGCTTCTGGAGGTGCTATGATTGATTCCCTCTGTTGTGAATGGACTGCTATTGGTTTGCTGATGTATTCTGCAATGACACTAATCATTATGGTGATATTTTCAATCTTTGCATTTGCAACCCATCGCTCAGAGAAAGGGAAGTTACAATAAACAGTGGAGAAACTTATGACAGAACAACAAAACAACGGCCTCATGCAGCCCGCCATCCCCGTCGGCATCGTCGGTTAT
>CAYSDT010000223.1:0-1809 GCA_964429835.1 uncultured Ardenticatenaceae bacterium
ATCAGTGGAATCAGTGTCCTATTCCCCTTTCCGAACTATACTTTTCATCATGCACATTAGCTTACAGCGACGACTTACCCTCTCACATTTGGCAGTAACGGCCGTTTCTGTCACCGTTCTTGTCATCCTCATTCTCATCGGTTATTTTGTCTATCTGCGCTCCGATTTGGCCGCCGCATGGGCGGGCGATATGGCTGAAAATTACGCCATCGACCTCTCCTATTGGGTTGAAGATGACGGCGGCACGTTGAACAGTTCACTCGCCCAAGAGTACATCGACACGGCCGCTTATGATTTAGGGTCTGCCTTTGATGATAATGCCGAGCAGGTCGAATGGCTGTTTGTTCTCACCCCCGACGGCCGTGTTCTTGCCAGTAATTTTGTAGACCCACCCTCAGACGGGACTGCCCTTTCAGGATTCAATCCCAACGCTGACCCCGCCAAGATTCATTACGACACCATCGCAGGCACCTCCATCGGGCAAACGGCCGTTTTCGCGGGCGATGGGGTAATTGTCGGTTGGGTTTACTATCGCTTCCCCAATGATGCCGACTTTTTGCTGAAAGATACCGCTTTCAATGTCGTTCTGGCGGCTGGCGGCGCGGCGTTGATCGCCATCGTCGTGTCGGGCATTGTGGGCGGCTGGTTGGCACGCTACTTTGCCCGCCGCCTCAACGCCCTCAATGATGCCAGTGCCGCCTTCGCCGCTGGCGATTTTGACCAGCGCGTTACGCTGGATGGAAATGACGAAATCGCCCAATTGGGAGCGCAATTCAATCAGATGGCCGATCAGATCGGCCGACAGATGGAGGAATTGCGCCAATTAGCAGAGAAAAACGCACAATTGGCCGAAGAAGCCCGCGCATTGGCCGCGTTAGAAGAGCGTAATCGGTTGGCGCGTGAACTGCACGATGCCATCAAACAACAGTTATTTGGGCTGGGATTGACGGTCGGCGCGGCGCAACAGCTTTTGCAAAAAGACCCCGAACAAGCGGCGGCGCGATTGACGCAAATGACGGGCATGGTCAAGCAGATTCAAGAGGAAATGGACGGCATCATCAAACAATTACGGCCGTCTTCGCTTGGCGATGATGGGTTAGCGGCGGCGGTGCGCGAACTGTGTGATGGATGGGGGGAACAAACGGCCGTTTCCATCACAACAACCATCAAACACGCCCGCCCACTGCCGCTAAATATCGAACACGCCCTGTATCGCGTGACGCAGGAAGGGCTGAATAACATCGCCCGTCATGCGCGTGCGTCGCAGGTGACGGTGGGGCTGGTTTATGGAAAAACGGCCGTTTTTCTTCACATCGCCGATAACGGCATTGGCTTTGAAGTCGGCGATCAATCCAGCGGCTCATTTGGCCTTGTCAACATGAAACATCGCATTGAAACGCTGGGCGGTGAACTTAAAATTGAAAGCGGGGAAGGGATGGGAACGGCCGTTACGGTGCGTATTCCGACAAAGACCTGACAGGTTTCACAAACGCCTCGTTGGGCATGTGTATCATAAAAAACCTGTCAGGTCTCCGCTGGTGAATAATTAACGGGGGTAATATGGACGATAGAATCAGTGTTTTAATCGTGGATGACCATCCAGTTGTGCGGCAGGGGATGGAAATGTTATTGGAAACGCATGAGCAAATTGAGATTGTGGGGACGGTGGAAAACGGCCGTTTAGCCGTAGAAAAAGTCGAAACCGCCCCGCCCGATGTGGTCTTGATGGATTTGAACATGCCCGTCATGGACGGCATCGAAGCGACGCGCCAGATTCGCCAACTCAGCCCGCATACGCAAGTGGTCGTG
>CAYSDT010000223.1:1909-5470 GCA_964429835.1 uncultured Ardenticatenaceae bacterium
TTGAGCGAAAAAACGGTCAAGACGCATGTCAGTAATATCTTGAGCAAGTTGGGGGTTGCAGACCGCACCCAAGCTGCGATTTACGCTTTGCGCGAAAATTTGGTGCCGCTGGATGAACCTGCTGTGTAATTTTGTGCTTGTCTTCTCACTACCGCACATTTTTTAACTTTAGCAACAGAAAGCTTCACCCCTTCTACCAAAAAAGTTCAACTTTTATCCATCAAGGCACGAATTCTGTCGAGATGAAAAGTTTAACTTTTGGGTTTCGATATGCCGTTTCTACTAACCTTCGACCAATACAGTTTATGACCGACTTAACGCGCTTTCAGCGCGTTTTTTTGTGCCAGACATCGGTTTTTAACCGATGAATTTTGAAAATCCCCCCCCATCTACATCCATGATTTATGAGATTGTCTTGCCTATTATCCATACCTCTTGACATTCAATTCAAACCCCCTTACACTACCTCCCATACCCCCCCCCACAGGGGGGTGGGGTAGCAGAACAAGGAGAGCAACATGGACGACATCACAAAAACGGCCGTTTCCCAGCGCATCGCAAGCGCAAACGGCCATCTCAACGGCATAAAAAAGATGGTTGAAGAGGATAAATACTGCATCGACGTGATTCAGCAGATTCAAGCTGTGCAAGCTGCCCTCAACAAAGTCACCTCCATCATTTTGGAAAATCACCTCAACACCTGCGTCACCACCGCCATTCAAGGCGCGGACGCAGACGAACGCACCCGCGTTATGAAAGAAATTACCAACGTATTTGAATTGTCCAACAAAACATGAAAATCAGGAGAAAACCATGAGTACAAAAACATTCACCGTCCCCAACATTAGCTGCGGCCACTGCACCAACACCATAGAGATGGAAGTTGGCGAAATGGCAGGCGTAACGGCCGTTAACGCCGAAATCGAAAGCAAAAAAGTCACCGTCGAATGGGGCGATCCCGCCTCATGGGACAGCATTAAAGCGACACTCGTCGAAATCAATTTCCCCGCCCAAGAACTCATCCAACTGAGTTAAGGAGCAGGGGAGATGAGGGGATGAGGAGATCGTATTCTCCCCCGCTCCCCTGCTCCCCTGCCCCCCATCTCCCCTTCCCCCTATGTCTGAAATCCAAGTAACTCTCCCCGTCATTGGCATGATGTGCGCCAACTGTGTCTCCACTGTCGAGCGTAATTCTAAGAAAGTGGATGGCATTACCGATGCAAGCGTCAATTATGCCAGCGAAAAAGTCACGTTTACCTACGATCCATCCCTTGTGGATGCAAAACAAGCGACCACCGACGTTATTGCCCGCATTGAACGGGCGGGGTATCAGGTGCCGACGGTGACGATGGAATTGTCGCTGTTGGGGATGACCTGCACCAACTGCTCCAACACGATTGAGCGGCGACTGAACAAGGCCGATGGCGTGTTGGAAGCGACCGTCAATTACGCCAACGAAAAAGCGACCATCACCTACGCCACAGGTGTAACTGACCGCGCCCAACTCGTTGCCGTTGTGCGGAAAAGCGGCTACGACGTGGTGGATGACGCTGGTGATGAGGTGGATGCCGAAGCGGAAGCCCGCGCCGCCGAAGTGCGCCATCAATGGAAACGGCTCACCGTCGGCCTCATCTTCACCGTGCCGCTCTTTTTCATCAGCATGTCGCGTGATTTTGGGCTGCTGGACGGCATTCCGTGGATTTATGATGCGTGGGTCAACTGGTTCTTCCTCGCGCTGGCAACGCCTGTGCAGTTTTATGTGGGCTGGGATTATTACGTCGGTGCGTACAAGAGCCTTCGCAATGGCAGTGCAAATATGGATGTGCTGGTGGCGATGGGGTCGAGTGTGGCCTATCTCTACAGTATCGCCGTTCTCATCGCGTTGGCGATGGGGTCAACTGCGCTGGGGATGCACGTTTATTTTGAAACCTCAGCGATGATCATCACCCTGATTGTGATGGGTAAGTTGATGGAAGCCCGCGCCAAAGGGCAGACGAGCGCGGCGATTAAAAAGCTGATTGGCCTGCAAGCCAAAACGGCTCGTGTGGTGCGTGATGGCGTGGAAGCGGACATTCCCATCGCTGAAGTGGTGCATGGGGATGTGATTATCGTGCGGCCGGGCGAAAAAATTCCGGTGGATGGCGTTGTGGTAAACGGCCGTTCTTCCATAGACGAAAGCATGATCACCGGCGAAAGCCTGCCCGTCACAAAAACCATCGGCGACGAATTGATCGGTGCGACGATTAACAAACAGGGGATGCTCACATTTGAGGCCACCAAAGTTGGCAAAGAGACGGCGTTGGCGCAAATTATCAAGTTGGTCGAGCAAGCGCAGGGCAGTAAAGCCCCGATTCAGCGCGTTGTTGACCAAGTGGCGGCTTATTTTGTGCCGTTTGTGATAGGAACGGCCGTTTTAACCTTCATCGTCTGGTATGTTGTCACGGGCGACTTTGTGTCCGCGTTGTTGCGATTAACGGCCGTTTTAGTCATTGCCTGCCCGTGTGCGATGGGGCTTGCCACACCGACATCGATCATGGTTGGCGTGGGCAAGGGGGCGGAGAATGGCATTCTTTTCAAGAATTCGGCCGCGCTGGAAGAGGCGCATAAACTGACCGCCATCGTGCTTGATAAGACAGGAACCATCACCGCTGGCGAACCGACGGTGACGGATATTATCGTTCTCGACGGCTTTTCCGAAAATGAAGCACTCCATCTTGCCGCCTCCGCCGAGCGAGGGTCGGAGCATCCGTTGGCAGAAGCGATTGTAAAAGCGGCAAAAAATCGCGCTATTACGCTTCACGAGCCGAGCGAGTTTGAGAGCTTTACAGGGTATGGCATTCGTGCGGAGATTGACGGTGCGCCACTGCTGATCGGCAATAAGCGGTTGATGATGCGTGAAAATATCTCCACAGATTCCCTTGAAGAAGTGGCGGAACGGTTGCAAAAAGAGGCAAAAACGGCCGTTTGGCTGGCCGTCAACCATCACCCCATCGCGATTATCGCCATTGCCGACGCGATTAAGCCGAGTTCGCCAGATGCCATCGCCGCCTTGCAGGGTTTGGGTTTGCAGACGATTATGATGACGGGCGATAATGAGGCGACCGCGCAAGCCATCGCCCGTGAGGTTGGCATTGAGCGCGTTTTTGCGGAGGCGTTACCGGGCGACAAATCGGCAAATGTGGCGAAATTGCAAGAGGAAGGGTTCATCGTGGCGATGGTTGGTGATGGCATCAACGACGCGCCCGCGCTGGCGCAGGCGGATGTGGGCATTGCGATTGGAACGGGAACGGATGTGGCGATGGAAACGGCCGATGTGACGCTCATGCGCGGCGATTTACGCAGCGTGCCGCAAGCGATTCACCTGTCGCAGGCGACGATGCGGAATATCAAGCAGAATTTGGGCTGGGCGTTTGGGTATAATATCGCGCTGATCCCCATCGCGGCGGGCATTTTGGCTCCGTTTGAATGGGCTCCCGACTTTTTGCGTGAACTCAGCCCCATCTTGGCGGCTGGGGCGATGGCGTTCTCTAGCATCAGCGTTATTTCTAATGCCCTGCGCCT
>CAYSDT010000224.1:0-5460 GCA_964429835.1 uncultured Ardenticatenaceae bacterium
AAAAACCTGTCAGGTCTCCCCGAAATATTGAGAAGATACCAATTAACTACAGTCTATCTTTTTGCGCGGCAGCCACCATTTCCTCTACGGCAAAACTCACTTGCCGATCAATCAACTTCCGACTTTGCCCCGTTGCACTTTCCACCGCTTCAATGTAGCTCTCAAAATACCCTTCGGCGATAAGTCCAGCAATCACATCGGTAACGCGCTTGAACGCATTGAAAACTGCTAATGCTTTCTCTTGCTCAAATGTCTGCATACATTGCGCGAGGAATAGTTGTTGAACACGGCTCATCATGCCCAACATAAAGGCGTTGCTGATACCGCGCGGAATGTGGATTAACCCCACATACCATTGCCAACGCCAGAAATTCGCGTCAATTTGACCTTGTACGACGAATTTATACCAGTAAATCAAAGATTTCTCGCGTGCTGGCCGTTCACCTTCCCGAAATACTGACTCTGTCGGTTGGTATCCAAATACGGTGTCGTAAAATATGGTGGAAACGGCAGGTCCCCACGGTAACGTTTGTGCAGATGTTTCCTGTAAAAGTTGTGCGTCTGCGTCGGTATATCCCGTCAATTTAATCAAATCGCTTAAAATTTGTTCCATATTTGTCATTATCATTCTCCATTTAGGATACTGGAGTCTGGCGAAAATTAAATTTCAGTCGAGTTGTAGGGGCGGTTCGCGAACCGCCCCTACTGGAGAGAAATTTTAAAAACACCAATGTCCAGTAGGGTATTCAAATGCTTTGTTCCAAACTATATCCGTTCTGAGTATAGAGTGACAAGTTTTTGAATCCCTTCAACTTCATTGTCTAAAACTGGCAGCCATTTCTCAAATCCCAGCTCTTCTAATGCCATTTTCCCGTCGGCGTTTGTGTGCATAGATAACAAGGCTTGCTGCCATTGTTCTTTATGTTCAGCTACTGTAGGCCCAATGCACATGCTATGAAAAACTTGCCGTTCCGCTGATACATAAAAAGCATTAACGCTTTTTCGGTTATCTTCAGATAAACCGTTGTATGTATCTTTGTACATAAAGCCATACGCAACTTGACCACTACGAACGAGGTCAAAAACCATTAACCATGTATCTGCCGACTTGATTTCAGACGGCCGTATACCTTCCCTATCTAACACAGATAGTCCAATACTTGTGGGTATTAAACTGGTTACCGTTGCCAGAGCTTGACCATCAAGTGATTTTAATGAAGGGTTGATGATCTTGTGATTGGCTATAAAAACAACTTCATCATAAATGCCGCTTGACCGAGCTATTGCAGAAAACCCACGATCATTTATCAATCGAAGGGCATCTTGGGGATTGGCGTAAACAAGATCGGCATTACCCAACTGCTCATGAAAATCCACAAAATCAAGCGATATTTCGAGGTGAATTGGATACCCGCTCATTGCTGCATATTGCGTCAAAAAATACCATCGTCCCGGATTTTTTGCCGTATCATGTGGGCAAACCATCATTGTTGGTTTCATATTTACCTACCTCTGTCTTAATTTATACGTTAATTGGTAACATCTCAATAACTTGGGGTAAAGACCTGACAGGTTTCATCAAGACCTCTTGTTTTACACGAGTACCTTTGAAAAACCTGTCAGGTCTCCCCGAAATATTGAGAAGATACGTTAATTGTATAAACCAAACATAAAACTTATCCTAAAACATCTGCAATCGCATCAGCTGCCTCACGGCATTCCATGAAAATCATCCCTAAGCTGGCGTTAGCTGGCGTTAAGGCGACAAACGATCCTTTTGCACTGGCGCGAATGGCAACGATATTGCCAATTTCAGCCTGAATGAGCGTTTGTTTAACGTCACCTTGTCCCAGTTGCTGTGCGGTACGACCAGCCAAGCTGATCAAGCCAGCCGTAATGGCTGCCACACGATTCCCATCTGTGTTGCCGCTTAATGCACCAGCAAGCAGTAAACCATCGTTATCTACAATGACAGCCCCGCTAATATCGCCAGAACTGTGTACCAAATCATTCAAAATTGTCTGTAATTGCTCTCGTTTTGTTGCCATTTCGTCATTCTCCATTTGTCGGGCAAGCAGCTCTTGTAAAGCTGTTGCATCTTCTTCAGATAACTCTAATAACATATCGGTAAGCCCCGCCTCTTCATCTTCTTCATCAGAAATGACGGCCGCTTGTTCATCCACTCTTCTCAACCCTTCCATCAGTAAAAAGTCCCAGCTTTGTTCAATGTTCTGCGATGGGGGAGGGATGTTTTTCTCCACCAAAAACTGGGCTTCACGCCAACTCAACAATTCATAAACAACCTCCTCGCCGCCGTAAGTGTTATTTGCACCCGACGGGCTGGTATGGGTCAGTTCCGCATACTGCAACTGATTGTCTTCGAAATAAAGTGAACCGACTGTTCCTGGCTGTTCCATACGCAGATGCAACATGCCACCGTCTTGCACGGCAAACTGAACCAATGTCGGTAAATTCATCATGTCTAAATTACCTTGCATTCCCACAATTAATTCTCCATTATTTGTTGTATTGCTTGAACTGCTTGTGACAGCAGTCGCTTATAGGCAATCTCTTGTTTGAATTGCACCGTTAAAATCAAACGTGAACCTCCTGCTAAAAAAGGATGAAACAGCAGAAAGGCATCGTTCTCTAGCCGTAAAATAATTTCCCAACACTCTTCTTGAAGACTTAATATGGTGCGTACCTGTTGAACGGCTTCGGTCATCAAGCCAGCAACGGCCGCGATGCGTTCCGCATTGGGGGCATCCGTTGTCATTCCCAATCCATCGACAGTGGAGAGGACAACAGATGTTACGTCGTCACGTTGATCCAATTCGTTCAAAATGAGCGAAATCTGTCGAACAATTTCTGGGGTTTTTCCTTCAAGCAGCATTTTACTTTATCGCCTCTGAAAATAGTTCGTCGAGTTGATCCCTTAACCCTTCGGTAAATCCTGGGACTAACGGTTTATCTGGTTTTGCAGATGCTTCACTGCGGGCGATAACGGCCGTTTCTGCCAAACTTAACAATCTCTTCTGTGTTTCCTGCGAAAACAAGCGCACCATTCCCAATGTTGTTTTAGACGTGAACGCCACAATCAATATAAGTTCCGTCCCGATTGTCATAGTGTACAAACTTGCCGCATTTCCTTCCAATAACTGTTGTTGAAAGCCCTGATTGCTCTGTAGGCCAAGAAATTTGCCAATTTCTACGCCAGCGGCAAACCCACCAGCCGCCAAAGCGGATAAGCCTGTGCTTTGAGAAGAAGACAAACGGCCGTTATACAAAACCAAACGGCCGCTTATATCAGACACCATCACTAATGGCGACCCGATCTGGTCTGCCAATCGCAATAAGATGCGATTCATCTCTTGTAATTGATCATCGGTGAAGAGCAATGGTTGCTCGTGAACTGCTGTCGTATTCATTGAGTTAGTAATTTTTATAAAGTTGAAATGACCTGACGAATGATCGCTTTCAGCGTTTCAGCAATGCCAACACCCGTGACGGCTTCTGCTGATAACACAGGAATATCAGTTACGCCTAGAAAACGCCCTAACAGTGCGGGGGGAACCGCATCTGGTAAATCTTGTTTATTGCATTGCAATACTAACGGAATATCTTCTGCTAATCCCAACTCTTTAATATAGTTACGCATATCATTCATCGCCCGTCGATTAACAGCCAGACGTTGTATGGATGAATCGGCCACAAAAACCAAACCATCTACATCTTTCAGGACTAATTTGCGTGTGGACGCATAATACGTCTGTCCAGGTACGGTATATAGTTTGAACTTTGGCGTTAATCCTTTAATTTCACCCAACTCCACCTGCATAAAGTCAAAAAACAGGGTGCGATCCTGACGTGTTTTTACCGAAACCAAATCGCTGCGCTTTTTAGGGGGAAGTTTAAGATGAAGTTGTTCCAGATTAGTCGTTTTGCCGCTCAATGGCGGCCCATAATAGACAATCTTGATGTGCATTTCTTTTTTAGCCCAATTAATAAACATAGGAATCCTAACCGAAAAGTTCGTCTAATTCATCACCAACAGAGTCACTGTAACCATCTTCTAACTGAAACCCTTCAGGTGTTTTCTCTAATTCACCCAATAAGGGAAGAATTTCAACGGCCGTTTTCTTAGCATAATAACGAACAAGTCCGCTTTTACTTTCGGTGCCAAAAATAACCGCCAACAGAACATCCTCATTGATGCGATAAGCGTAGATGTTGTAGCTAGGCCCTTCGTGATAGCTGGATTTGAATACGGAATTATCCCCTAGCAATCGGGCTAACTCAGAAGTAGCCATGAAGTTAGCCGCGACCAACGCACAGATACTGGAAACATCCAGCCCGCCATCTTCACCTGCCATTTCAATTAAATATCCGCCACCGCTTAACAGCAGGATGGCGCGTGCGGCAGTGTTGACGCGCAATTCCTGTATGGGTTTGGCTACGGCATTGGTTACAACACGCTCACCAGAGCGATACGCATCGTCCCCTTCCTGTGTGCGTTCCAGTGCATCTTGCACGATGTCGTGGATAAGATTAAGGCGCAGTGGCTTTTCTATGTATCCATCTAGTTGAAGGCCGCCAATAACTTCATGCAATTTATCGGTAGCATATGCAGTCATCATGATGACTTGTGTAGCAGGGGATATTTTGCGAATATGCTGTGCCAATGTGATACCGCTCATTTTGGGCATCTGGAAATCGGTGATTATTAAATCATAAGCTGTCGTTCGCGCTTTTTCTAATGCGTCCATGCTATCGTTGCATACGTCAACCAGATAATCTGGGCTTGCTATATCCAACCATTCTGCAATCATCGTGGTAATTGCAACCTCATCATCTACAATGAGTATTCGTTTATTCTCTTTTGCCATTATGTTCCTTCTATACTATCTAAAATATCTGTAATACTTTAGCACTTCAACGGGCAGATTTTGACGTTGAATGCGGTTGTGAACAGCGGTCAACATATATCTGATGTATATTTCCTGCTGAACTCTGACGTTTTTTATATTTCTCTCCAGTAGGGGCGGTTCGCGAACCGCCCCTATATCTCGACTGAAATTCAATTTTCGCCAGTGTCCAGTTTCCTGATTTGCCATCATCACCTGATTTCCTGCTGGTTCGCCAATGTAGCTGGCTAATGCGGTGATGAACGCAGTTAATTTGTCGAATAAAACGGTATCGAAGTATGGATTGCTGTTAGATTGGTCGAAAACGGCCGTTTTCAACATCTTCTCCATAAAATTACGATGGGACGCATTAACTATTTAGGATTTTGTATTTTGACATGGGAGATTCTCTTTACTTTACTAGCAGCTTGTCGGAGAAGTCTGATTTTATCGATTTTGTACACTGATTTCGCAGATAAACACTAATTTTTTGCTTTTTTATCAGTGTAATCAGTGCAATCAGTGTACAAAAATTCTTTCTCCGACAGCCTGCTAG
>CAYSDT010000225.1:0-5449 GCA_964429835.1 uncultured Ardenticatenaceae bacterium
CCTTAATGATTGGGGGATCGCCATCCCCTGTCAGTTCGCCCACATCAGCAGGCAACTTCAAAATCTCATCATAATCAAATTCCGTCTCAAAGTATTCGCAGTTGGCAAAGAAATCAAACAGCTTAAACGCCGTTTTCTCCACAGGGTCGCCATCCACCCCATGCGGCGGCTTAAACGTAAACTTGCGCGTCCCCCGCCCCTTAATCTGCACAAAATCCGTTGGCGAAAAAATGGGGCGCATCATGCACAAGTTCAACAGGTTTTGGCAATCGTATCCCGTCGTCATCATCCCCACCGTCACACAAACGCGCGTTTTGCTCGTTTTGTACCCCTCCAAAAAGCGCGTGTAGCCGTTCAATTTATCGTTGGCAAAATCAATCGTAAACTGCTGCGCGTCAGAAATAACAGATGTTACCTGCACCGCAAAATCAGAGTTATAACGGCCGGGAAACCCTTTATCCGCCATCTGGTTCAAAATGTGCATCACCTTCGTCGCATGTTTTTGGCTGACACAAAAGACAATTGTCTTGCCAATCTCACCACTGATCGGGTCACGCAGGGCGTTCTCTAAAAACGTGCGGCAAAAGATGGCATTCGTCCGCTCCGAGAAGAACTTCTTTTCAAAATCACGCTGCTTAAAGCGCATCTCCTCATCTTCCCCCTCATCATTCTGCACCATCACCGCAAACCCTTTCTCAGACAGCAGTTCCGTCGTCACCTCCGTCCGCGCATCGGCCACGATGGGGTTAATCAGATACCCTTCGCTCACGCCATCCACTAAACTATATCGGTAAGTGGGGTCGCCACTGGGACAACCAAAGGTTTGATAGGTGTCCAGCAGTTGTCGCTTTTCCCATGCGCGGGGATCGGTTGCACTCAATTTATCCGCGTTTACATTTTTCAAATAATCTTTAGGCGTGGCCGTCAGCCCCAGCTTGTAACCGACAAAATATTCAAACACAGCGCGGCTGTTGCCGCTAATAGAACGATGGCTTTCGTCAGAGATGACGAGATCAAAATCAGTGGGGGAAAACAGGCGCAGGTATTTGTTGTCGGTCGTAAAACTCTGCACGGTGGAGACGACAATTTCGGCGTTGCGCCATTCGTCGCGGCTTTTTTTGTAGATAACCGTCTGGTAATCTTTCTTCAAATAGTTGTCAAAATTATCGAAAGCCTGTGTTTCCAGTTCCAGCCGATCAACCAAAAACAGAACGCGGTTGGCGTTGCCCGTCTTCAAAAACAGCTTAATAATCGCCGCTGAAACAAGGGTCTTACCCGTGCCAGTCGCCATTTCAAACAAGAAGCGACTGTCCCCTTTCTTGGCGGCGGCTTGCAGCGCGTGAACGGCTTTGAGTTGATACGGCCGTAAAATTCGCAACCCTGTATCGGCCAAATAGCCGTCTCGCTGATCCCCATCCAGCCAGCGCGGGTCACGCTTAAACTGATGATTCTGCGACAAAGCGATGTAATCCTTCTCCACAATCTCGGCCGACAGTCGTTTAACATCGGGCTTAAACGTCTGTCGCCCCGCCAACGACGCTTGCGTCGGGAATTCGACAATCACCTCTGGGTTGCCTTGCTCTAAATCCCAAAAGTAATGCAAATTACCATTGGACAAGATGACAAAGCGCACATTTTTGGAGTGGGCATATTTTCGCGCCTGCTCTTTACCCGCCAGTGGTTCTATGTCCTCATTCTTCGCTTCCAATACGATAAAGGGAAAGCCGCGCTCGTCTAGCAGAAGGAAATCTATGAATCCTTTGGCGGTTTTCTCGAAGTTGTCGCCGAATGCAAGCGTGGTCGTTCCTTCGACGATGACGTTGGCACGGCCGTTTTCGTCGTCAAGTAAACGCCAGCCTGCTTTTTCCAGTAGTTTGTTGATTTTGAGTCGCGCTTTGGCTTCTTTTTGCATGGGGGAATTATAGCGGAGAGGGGAAGATGGGGGAAACGGCCGTTTTCCCATCATCCCAACCCACCCCTCAAAACAATGGGCATTCGTAACATCTCAATAACTTGGAGTAAAGACCTGACAGGTCTCGTTAAGACCTCTTGTTTTACACGAGTATCTTTGGAAAACCTGTCAGGTCTCCCCGAAATACTGAGAAGATGTGGGCATTCCCCCCCAATTTTTAGTATACTATCCACATGAAAAATCTAACCACAAGAGAACAAACCATAAACGCCATTCGCCAAGCCCCAGACGTTGACGTATTGATCATCGGTGGCGGCGTAAACGGCATCGGCGTATTCCGTGATCTCGCCATCAACGGCGTGCGCGTCCTGCTGGCTGAAAAAGGGGATTTTTGCTCTGGGGCCAGCGCAGCCGCATCCCATATGGCACATGGCGGCATTCGCTATTTAGAAAATGGCGAGTTCAGATTGGTGCGCGAAGCAGTCAAAGAGCGCAACCGCTTACTCGTCAATGCCCCTCATTATGTCAAGCCACTGCCCACCACCATCCCGATGTTCAAAGCCCTTTCCGGCCTGTTCAACGCGCCGCTCAAATTTGTGCGCCTGCTGGACAAACCGTCCGAACGGGGCGCACTAATAATCAAGATGGGGCTGATTATGTACGATGCGTACACAGGCAGCGAGCGCACCGTCCCCAAACACGATTTCAAATCGCGCAAAAGCTCTTTGGCCGCTTACCCCCTGCTAAACCCAGACATCATCGCCACCGCGACCTATTTTGATGGCGCGATTTTACAACCTGAACGGTTGTGCCTAGAGATGATTTTGGATGCAGAAGCAGCCAACCCCGATGCCCACGCCGTCAACTATCTGGCCGCTGGCAGTGGCGGAACGGACACGGTTCACCTAATCGATCAAGTGAGTGGTGAAACCATCGCCGTCCGTCCCAAAGTTGTGATTAATGCGGCCGGCCCGTGGATTGATTTTGCCAATGACGCGCTGGGCAAAAGCAGCACATTCATCGGCGGCACGAAGGGGTCGCATTTGGTGCTGAACCATCCAGAATTACGGGAAGCCATCGGCGAAAATGAATTTTTCTTTGAGAATAAAGACGGCCGTATCGTTCTCATTTTCCCGTGGTTTGACAGGGTGTTGATCGGCACGTCCGATTTGAAAATTGACCATCCAGACGACGTGCGCTGCACGGAAGAAGAGGTCGATTATTTTATCGAAATGACCGCCAAAATTTTCCCATCAATTGAAGTGCGACGTGAGCATGTTGTCTTTCGTTTTTCGGGTGTACGGCCGTTACCCGCCCAAGACGCGGCCACAACTGGACAAATCAGCCGTGATCACAGCATTCGCACGATGGAATCTGATGATAAACGGCCGTTTCCCATCCTTTCCTTAGTCGGCGGCAAGTGGACATCGTTCCGCGCCTTCGCCGAACAAGTCACCGACGACACGCTGGCACGATTGGAAATGGAGCGCACCCGCTCCACCGACGATCTGCCCATCGGCGGCGGTGATGGATACCCGTCAGCGGGCGACGCGCAACGCGAATGGGTGGACGACATTGCGGCACAATACAACTTGCCCCAAGAGCGTGTACAAACGCTCTTTGACCGTTACGGCAGTCGGGCGAAGGCGATAGCCGCCTTCTGTGCGGCGGGTGATGACCAACCGTTGGTACACTGTGCCGACTATTCCACCGCTGAAATTCGCTTTTTGATTCAGATGGAAGGGATTGTTTATCTGGATGATCTGATTTTACGGCGCACGCTGATTGGAATGCTTGGCTATTTGACGTTGCCGCTTTTGCAGGAACTTTGCAACATTTTGGCAGCCACAAATGGCTGGGATGATGCGCGGCGGCAAGCGGAAGAAGATCGCACCATCGCCTTGCTTGCGGAAAATCATCAGTTGATTTTTTAAGGATGTTACTGGAGTCTGGCGAAAATTGAATTTCAGTCGAGTTGTAGGGGCGGTTCGCGAACCGCCCCTACTGGAGAGAAATTTTAAAAACGCCAGTGTCCAAGATGTTAGTAGAGTCCACTGAGAAAAGTTCAACTTTTCGCCATGATGGATGAGTTTCTGTCGAGACAAAAAGTTGAACTTTTGGGTTTCAACACCTTTTTTCAGTAGAGCCTGTTCATCGCTCTTGGGGCAGAAGTAATTGAAGGAAAGTCTTAATCAATGGGTAGCTGATACGTTGCAGAAATCTGTAGCTGTCCCAGCATATTGATAGAAATATATCCGTCTAACCACGATACACCGCGTAAAAAACGAGTTTCTATGTCAATTTCAAAAAAAACATCTTCTCAAGCATTGTTACCCGCTCTTTTTGGTATCAACAAAGCTAATCGAGATTTTTCAAAGAAACAAAGTTGGGGAAAGAACCAATTCAACACCGCCTTTCCCGTTGCTCTCGCCTCCTACATGGGAGGATGTCAACTAAAACCAGTCTACCTTACTCTGAATTCAAAGTTGGACGTTCAACACGAAAAGATTGACGTTGATGATTTATTTGGAATAAATCGTAACTCAAATGATCTGTATTTTGCATTTGAGCGCGATTACACGCCCTATCAGACAATGATTTTGGGTGATTTGCCTCGAATTGATCTGGTTACAATCAATCAGGCCGACAACAATTGTTTACGCGGCATCGAGATAAAATTAACTGCATTACCTGACAATACAACTTGTGAACTTGATGAACAAGCGTATGGCTCAGAGCTTGTTATTCGACCAGACACAATCGTATATTTAGCTCTCAGCATTGCAAAATCACATTCGCGTGATGATTTGTTGGATGCTTTTGGCATACTGGGGGATAGTGTCATAGATTGGAGCGATGAAAAAGAGATGCTCCGTAATTTACCATCATTTGTAACCGCGTTAGACGCTTTTTTTGTTGAACATCTTGATAGACAACGGCCGTTAATTTTACAAACCATTTGGAAAACCAAAGGGAAATCTGCTGAATTAGCAGAAAATTGTCTGGATATATTTGTCTGGAGTGATCTGGGGTTTAGTCGCTTGTTTATTGATGCAACAAAACATAAATTAGGTGATGAAAACTCGCCCATCACCCGTCAAATAAGGACAACTTTATGGCTGTTCAAAATGTTGTTTGACTTTGCCAAGAGCGGTTCAATTGATCACGCTTGGGTCATCGACAACATGACATATAACACTAGAAATGACAAAGCATTTGCGGTAAGTGGTCAGGTAACAAACCGATACATGCGGTCACAGGAACTCACTACGCCGCGAATAAAGAAGTCGCAACTCAGAGAGATTATTCTGAATCATGGTCACAAATTATTAAGCCCAGAACGTCGATTTGATGCCATCATTTTCTATAGTCCAGAGCTTTTTGAGGAGTAATTCTTATGCGAACTGTCGATCTGTTTTCGGGATGTGGGGGATTATCTTTAGGCTTTACAAGGGCTGGATATAACATCGTCGCCGCTTTCGATAATTGGGATGAAGCAATCAAGGTCTATAACCAAAACTTTGAACATCCCATCAT
>CAYSDT010000226.1:0-1725 GCA_964429835.1 uncultured Ardenticatenaceae bacterium
GCCGTTTATCCCCATCTTGACGCTCCTTTTCCCGTATGATAGACTTTACGACAGAATACATTATGTTGACTTAAACAAATTTCATAATCTGATTGGAGGATATGATGAAACAATCTACAATTTTTTCCCGTATTTTAATGCTTGGCTTAGTGCTGATGCTTGTCTTGGTTGCTTGCGAGAAACCTACGCCTGGTGCTGAAGAACAAGAGAAAAATGCACAGGCAACACAAGAAGCAATTGAAGCTGGCGCACCTGAGACCGTTCCCGCGACACCTGTACCTGCAACGGCCGTTCCTAATGAAAATGAGGTTATCGCCCCTGAAGGTGAAGCGGCCACAGCCGTACCTGGTGAAGCTCCAGAGGGTGAAACGCCAGCAGGCGAAACACCAGCGGGCGAAGGCGACACCTCACCCGCAGTCGATCCCACTGCGGATCCCAATGCTGGCGGCGGAACTGATGGCGGCACAAGCGATGGCGGTACAACGACAACCCCCGTCACTCCTGTCCCCGCTGGTGGAACATATACTGTCAGTGCTGGCGAGAATTTCTTCCGCATTGGACTTAATCATGGTTGCACCGTTGACCAGATGGCAGCTGTAAACCCCGCTGTTGTACCACCAGATTACATTATCTATATCGGTCAAGTATTAACCATCCCCAGTTGCCCATAAGCAATTGATCGTTCGGGAGACCTGACAGGTTTTTCTGAAGTACCCGTGCGAAACGAGAGGCATTAGTGAAACCTGTCAGGTCTTACATTTAATACTGGAAAACGCGATCCGCAAGGGTCGCGTTTTTTCTTTGCCTATTATGACATCGCTCATTCCTGCCATCATTCTGCTGCCACTGCTGGCGGCTTTTGTATATTGGCTGTTCATCACCACCGAAGGCACATTTTTGGGGCGACGGGTCGTCGTCTGGCTGTACGACATCACGGCCGACAAGTACGATGGCATTAAAGAGTATGATGATGAATCGGAACAGTTTTTCGTAATACGGCCGTTAATGCACCATTTACGCCACGAACGCGCCCCGCTTGTTCTCGATGTGGCGACGGGAACAGGGCGTGTGCCACACTATTTGCTGGCCGAAGCGACATTTAACGGCCGTGTTATCGGTCTCGACCCCTCTCGTAAAATGTTGGCACATGCCATCCCCAAAACAAAACCGTATCACCAGCGGGCGGGATTGGTACAAGGAACGGCCGTTCCCCTTCCTTTCCCTGATGACACCTTTCACGCCATCACCTGCCTTGAATCATTAGAATTTTTTCCCGACAGCGAAGCCGCGTTGCGCGAAATGGTACGCACGCTCAAATCTGGCGGCGTACTAATGGTCAGTCGCCGATTAGGAAATGAGGGTAAGATGTTTTTGAGCAAATACCAGAGCGCGGAATCCATCATCGCCCTGTTGCAAGGGATGGGGTTAGTAGAAGTAAACACCCAACCGTGGCAGATTGATTACGAGCAAGTTTTCGGCGAAAAACCCACCCCGTAGAGCCGACCTGCTGGGGCAGCTTTCTCATGTAGAAAAACAAAAAGAGACCTAAGCAAAACGCACGTTTTGCTTAGGTCTCTTTTTTGTACCCCAGGAGGGAATCGAACCCCCAACCTACAGATTAGCTTACCAACTACGGCTTTCGCCGCCACTTTCGTGTTTGTGGTCTGGACTATATCACCACCATCACAGGTGCAAGGCGTGTAGTCTCTACGGAACCTCTCGGAA
>CAYSDT010000226.1:1825-5436 GCA_964429835.1 uncultured Ardenticatenaceae bacterium
TATATCACCACCATCACAGGTGCAAGGCGTGTAGTCTCTACGGAACCTCTCGGAATTCATCATTGCTGACGAATCTTCGGCTTATCTACCCATAAATTGATTAAATTGCCTTGAAGTGACTATAATTCTGTGTGTTCTACTAAATCAAATGCCGAATGTTCGATTTGTAGAATTAGAATTACAATCGCTTTTTTAGCTAAATCGCATTACGCCTTCAATAAACCAAAATCACCGTTGTTTTAATGATTTTAAGTTTCCTCGGTATTGCCATCGGCATAGGTTTCACCGATATAGCCTTGTCCATGTTGCACATTCTTTTACTGTACAACCGCTCCTATTGTTGAAGTCTGTTGCTCTATCCATTGAGCTACTGGGGCCAACTGTTGTCAATAACTGACAACGGGCGTAATTTTAGTCGCCAACGGCCGTTGCGTCAATAATTTCACGCCATCCCCATTGATGACGACGTACAGGGTCGCCATCGACGAATGAACCATTATCACACCAAAAATCATCATCGGGTAAACCAGAAACGGCCGTTTTCACCGAATGCACCGTATATTGCGTCATCAGCATGGGGTAGGATGCTGATACAACTTCCCGCTCCTTTTGGCGATGGTTATCACCAATGATGGAAATTGCCACCCCCAACTCCTCATCCGCACAACGAATGGCCGCCGCTTCAACCGTTTCCCCCGTCTTCATTTTTTCCGCAGGCGGCAGATTGCGATGACGTAAACGGCCGTTTTCCATTTCCTGCGCCACCTCCATCAACTGCATCCCCTCACGGGTGATGAGTAGCTCCACAACACGCACCACCCGTCGCGGCGGATTGTCGAATAGTTGGCAATCGCCCTCCTCCAATTCACGATGGAGATGAACGGCCGTTTTTGCCCCATCCTTTCCCCATAAATTCAAATCAATCCCCGCCTGTTCCAACCACGCCGTCAACTCACTAATCGTCTGCATTCTTTACCCTCTCAAATTGGACACTGATTTCACAGATGAACACAAATTCTTTTATCAGTGTAATCAGCGCAATCAGTGTCCAATTTAACCCCCGACAAATTTCACTTTATAACCCATCTTCTGCAACTGCGTCGCCACCTTCTGTCGATTATCTCCCTGAATTTCAATCGCATCTCCCTTGATTGCGCCGCCGACCCCGCACGCTTTTTTTAGCTTTTTAGCCAACGCCTTGCGATCCGCATCCGTTAGCTCCAAATTCATAATCACCGTCACCGTTTTGCCGCCGCGCCCCTTCTTTTCAGGGCGAATATGCGCCGTTTGCTCGGCTGGCGGCAAACTTACCGCCTCTGGACAACGGCACGGATAGCTGCCGCAACGCTCACACCGCTTTTCAAATGCGGAATCTGTGGAATAAACGACTTTACCTCTTCTTCTTCTCATATTTCCCTCGTTCAGGTGCATCGCACTTGCAAAAGTGCGTTGCACCTAATCACTCATCCCGCCCGTTCAGAAAGTTCCATCCACCGTTCCATAATCGCCTCTAACTCGCTGTTGATGCGCTCACGAACGGCCGTTAATTCCCCTAACTTAACATAATCACTGCCCGCCGCCTGCATTTCAGCACGAACGGCCGTTTCTTCCCCCTCCAACTTCTCCACCCGCACATCCAACTCGGCCAACTCCCGCTTTTCCATGTACGACAGTTTTTTTTGCTTGGCAACGGGCGCGGGGGCGATGGGTTTCGTGGCGGTGATGGGTTTCAGTTGCGTAGATTTACGCTGGCGGGGGCGATAGGGGGATGGATAGCGGGATTCAAAACGGCCGTTTTCAAACACAGACAAAAAGTCCACCGTCCGATCCAGAAAATACCGATCATGGCTGACCACAATCACGCTGCCCTTGAACACATCGAGGAACGATTCCAGCACGGTCAATGTCTGGATGTCCAAATCGTTCGTCGGTTCGTCTAAAATCAGCACATTGGGGCGATGGATGAGGATGCTCAACAAATACAGTCGCCGCTTTTCGCCGCCGCTCAACGATTGCAGGCGGGCGCGTTGTTGTGGCCGTGTAAACAAGAACCATTCCAACATTTGCGCGGCAGCGATACGGTCGCCTTCGGCCGTTTGCACCAACGCCGCCTCTTCATGGATGAATTCGATGACCCGTAAATTGCGTTTCATCGCCGCTTGCAAGCCGCGACTGCGCTGGTCGTAATACCCCAGCGCGACCGTTTCGCCCCAGCTTACCACGCCCGCGTCCGCTTTGGTGTAGCCGCTTAAAATGTCCAGCAGCGTGCTTTTGCCCGCCCCATTCGGCCCGATGATGCCGATTCGGTCGCCTGAAACGAGGTCAAAATCCAGTCCATCAAACAGTTGTAAATTGCCATACGCCTTGCTCAAGCCGCGTGCTTCCAGCACCCGCTTGCCCAATCGCCGCCCCGCGATGGACAGCACCACCCGCTCGTCCCCTTTGTCATATTTGATCGTTTGCAACGCTTGAACGCGCTGTACACGCGCTTTTTGTTTGGTGCTGCGTGCCATCGGCGAGCGATGGAGCCAGTCGAGTTCGCGGCGTAAATGTTTGCGCTGTTTTTCTTCGGCAACGACTAATTTCTCGTGCCGCAGGGCGCGTAATTCGATATATTGGCTGTAGTTGGCGGGGTAATTGACCAGTTGCCGACGGTCAAGTTCGATAATGCGATTGACGACACGATCCAAAAAATAACGGTCATGGGTGACGATGAGAAGGGCGCGGGGAACTGTTGCCAAATAGCGTTCTAACCACGCGATGGTATCCGCGTCGATGTGGTTGGTCGGCTCATCTAAAATCAGCAAATCGGCGGGATCGATGAGGGCGCGGGCTAAATCGACCCGCTTGCGTTGCCCGCCGCTCAGGGTGGCGACTTTCGCCTCGAAATTGTCAACCCCTAGCTGGGTTAAAATCGCCTTCGCGTTCGCCTCAGCCGCCCAGCCATTAGTGCGATCCATCTCCGCGCTCAAGTCGCCCATCTGTTTTTGCAGCGATGGATCCGTCGGCTGTAACAGTAATTTCTGGCTTACCTCTTCATAATCGCGTAATAACCGAATTTGCGGCGAACTGCTCTCGGACAGTTGCTCCAGAACGGTCAATTCGTCGTTTAGCGACGTTGATTGCCCCAAAAATTGCAAGCGCACCCCGCCCCAGACCGTCAACGAGCCTGCATCAATCGACTCTAACCCCGCAATCATGCGTAAAAACGTCGTTTTGCCGCTGCCATTGGCACCGATCAACCCGATGCGTTCGCCGCTGTTGATTTGCAGGCTCACATCGTCCAGCAGGACGCGCTCGCTGAACTGTTTGCTGATGTTTTCCAGGGTGACAAGATTCATAAAAAATATGACTGTCATTCCCGCGTAGGCGGGAATCCATTTTCTTGGAAGGCGTGGATTCCTGCCTTCGCAGGAATGACAAATTAAGGTGTTTTATCTAGCCGTCGCCTGAGCGGCCATTGAGATGGCTTGTCGAAGGCAAAGGCGGCTACCGCTAAGCCGCTATGACTTCGACTACGAACGTTATCGTTCGCGCTCAGTCTCCGCTTGTTGTACTTAAAACAAAAAAGGGCGCAACAGTAAATGTTGCGCCCCACAAATACATTTCTA